>NZ_JACHFN010000009.1:0-5000 GCF_014201885.1 Deinococcus budaensis
ATGGTGATGCCCGGGGACAACGTGACCTTCACGGTGGACCTGATCAAGCCCATCGCCATGGAAGAAGGCCTGCGCTTCGCCATCCGCGAGGGTGGGCGCACCGTCGGCGCCGGCGTCGTTACCAAGGTCCTGGAGTAAACCTTCCAGGCCACCGGGGGAGGCCTTCGGGTCTCCCCCTTTTCGCGCCTTCACCCTGCCCGGGTGGACACCCACGCCCCGACTGCCTATAATCTCAATGTTGCCCGCCACAAGGCGGGCTTTTACCAGCGACTTCTGGGCAGCATGCGGAGGGCTGGGAGCGCGCGCTGAGCAGCAACGGCGGCCAGAACGCGCGAAAGGAGCAGCGACATGGCGAAGGACGGACCCCGCATCATCGTGAAGATGGAAAGCACCGCAGGCACGGGCTTTTACTACACGACCACCAAGAACCGCCGCAACACGCAGGCCAAGATGGAGCTGCGCAAGTACGATCCCGTGGCGAAAAAGCACGTCGTGTTCAAGGAGAAAAAGGTCTGAGTCGGGGGCCGCAGGTCACCTGCGGGTGAGCTGCCCCGGCCATCGGCCTTTTTCTCTTTTTGTCATGACGGGCAAGGTGAGCGCATGAATCTGATTCAGTACTTGCGGGACTCGCGCGCCGAACTGGCCCGGGTCACCTGGCCGACGCGCCAGCAGGTGATTGACGGCACGCAGGCGGTGCTGATCTTCGTGGTCGCCCTGACCCTGATCGTGTTCGCCATGGACTCCCTCTTCGGCACCCTGATCCGGCAGGTGCTTCAGTGAGCATCGAGTGGTACGCGGTCCACACCTACGTGGGCCAGGAAGACCGCGTCGAGCAGCACCTGCTGGAGCGGGCCAAAAAGCTGGGCATGCACTACACCAAGATCTTTCAGGTGCTTCAGCCTGAAGAAAAGGCCGTCGAGATTCAGGAAGGCGGCAAGAAGGTCGAGGTCAAGCGCAAGCTCTTTCCGGGCTACGTCTTTGTCCAGATGGACGTCGAGGACGACGACTCGCCGGGCGAGCTGGGCGAGTCCTGGGAGGTCGTGCGCGGCACCAACGGCGTGACTGGCTTTGTCGGCACCGCCACCCGTCCGGTCCCGCTCTCGCCGGAAGAGGTGCAGCGCCTGCTGGCCTCGGTCGGTGTGGCCGCGCAACCGCAGGAGGAAGCGGCGCCGCGCGTCAAGGTCGACCTCAAGCCCGGCGACATGGTCCGGGTCACCGGTGGGCCTTTTGCCGACTTCAGCGGCGTCGTGAGCGAGGTCAACGCCCCGCAGGCCAAGGTCAAGGTGCTGGTCAGCATCTTCGGCCGGGAGACGCCGGTCGAACTCGACTTCGCGCAGGTCAGCAGGTAACGCCCCACCAGGCTTGGCAGACGCGCGCCGGGCCTGTACACTGACAAAGTTGCTGTCGTGCCGGAGCCTGATCTCCGCTGCGGCGAACTTAGCGCCAGCACCCCGCCGCCGCTCTCCAGACCCCTCACGGGCCGGGGCAGGCCGCCGGGGGAGCTAAGGAGGAAACACATGAAGAAGATCACAGGGCTTGTCAAGCTCCAGCTGCCTGCGGGCAAGGCCACCCCGGCCCCTCCCGTCGGTCCCGCGCTCGGTCAGTACGGCGCGAACATCATGGAGTTCACGAAGGCGTTCAACGCGCAGACGGCCGACAAGGGTGACGCGATCATCCCCGTCGAGATCACCATCTACGCGGACCGCTCGTTTACCTTCATCACCAAGACGCCGCCCATGAGCTACCTGATCCGCAAGGCGGCGGGGCTGCAAAAGGGCAGCGCCACGCCCAACAAGGCCAAGGTCGGCAAGCTGAACTGGGACCAGGTACTCGAAATCGCCAAGACCAAGATGCCCGACCTCAACGCGGGCAGCGTCGAGGCCGCCGCGAACACCGTGGCCGGCACCGCGCGCAGCATGGGCGTGACCATCGAGGGGGCCCCGAATGCCTAAGCACGGCAAGCGTTACCGCGCCCTGGAGGGCAAGGTCGACCGCAACAAGCAGTACACCATCGACGAGGCCGCCACGCTCGTCAAGGACCTCGCCACGGCGAAGTTCGACGAGACGGTAGAAGTCCACTTCCGCCTCGGCATCGATCCCCGCAAGAGTGACCAGAACGTGCGCGGCACGGTGGCCCTGCCCCACGGCACCGGCAAGACGGTGCGGGTGGCCGTGATCACCAAGGGCGACAACGTGGCGGCGGCCGAGGCGGCCGGGGCCGATGTGGTGGGCGGCGACGAGCTGATCGAGCGCATCGCCGGCGGCTTCATGGAGTTCGACTCGGTGGTCGCCACTCCCGACATGATGGCCCAGGTCGGCCAGAAGCTCGCGCGGCTGCTCGGGCCGCGTGGTCTGCTGCCCAACCCCAAGAGCGGTACGGTCGGCCCCGACGTGACGGGCATGGTGCGCGGCCTCAAGGCCGGACGCATCGAATTCCGCAACGACAAGACCGGCGTGGTTCACGCGCCCATCGGCAAGGCCAGCTTTGATCCCGCCAACCTCAGCGCCAACTACCAGGCCCTGATCAGCGCGCTCGAAGCGGCCAAGCCCGGCAGCGCCAAGGGCGTGTACCTGCGCAGCGCCTACCTGACCAGCACCATGGGGCCGAGCATTCCCCTCACGCTGAGCCAGGCCCAGGCCTGAGTTTGACCGGGGGAGCCTACAGAGCCGAAGTCTCCTCTCCCCCACCCACTTCAGCACCCCGGTGCGCTTTTTCTGCACCTTTCCAATCTCGGCACCGTAGACAGCGGGGACCCTTGCCAGGTTTAAACATCCCGCCGAGTTGTCAGGGCGCAAGAGCGCACCTGGTACTTGTTCACCACACAGGAGGTTTTCAGTGGCGAACGAACGCAACCTGCAGAACCTGAGCAGCCTGAGGACCAGCCTGACGGGCGTCGAGACGTTCTACGTCGTCGACTACCAGGGCCTGACCGCCGGGCAGCTCAGCAAGCTGCGCCAAGACATCCGTGAGAAGGGCGGGCAACTGATCGTTGCCAAGAACACCCTGATCCACCTGGCCCTGCAAGACGGCGGCCGCGACTTCGGCGATGCCCTGAAGGGTCCCAGCGCCCTGGTGCTGGCCCACGAAGACCCCGCCGGCGTCGCCAAGACGCTCAGCGACGCGGCCAAGGGCAACGACAAGGGCATTCCCGCCATGAAAGGCGGCCTCGTCGAGGGC
The DNA here is from genome assembly GCF_014201885.1 of Deinococcus budaensis. Taxonomy (NCBI): domain Bacteria; kingdom Thermotogati; phylum Deinococcota; class Deinococci; order Deinococcales; family Deinococcaceae; genus Deinococcus; species Deinococcus budaensis. The sequence goes on from NZ_JACHFN010000009.1 coordinate 3,179, forward strand.
AACCGCGTCGACGTGAAGGTCATCGAGCGTCTGGCGAGCCTCGGCAGCAAGCAGAGCCTGCAAGGTGAGTTCGTGGGCGTGCTCAGCGCGCACCTCAGCACCTTCGTCGGGATTCTGGAAGCCTACCAGGCCAAGCTCGGCGGCGGCGACGCGGCCGAGACGGCCAGCGCCGAAGCCCAAGCTTAAGCTCTCTCTTCTTTCCACTCAACCAATCCACCACCGGAGGACACCACCATGGCTTACGACAAACAGGCTCTGATCGACCAGCTCAGCACCCTCACCATCATGGAACTCGCCGACCTCATCGACGGCCTCAAGGAGACCTGGGGCGTCACCGCCGCCGTGGCGATGGGAGGCGGCGCCGCCGCTGCCGCTGCCCCGGCCGCCGAGGAGAAGACCGAGTTCGACGTTGTGCTGGTCGACGCGGGCGCGAGCAAGATCAACGTCATCAAGGAGATCCGCGCCATCACTGGCCTGGGCCTCAAGGAAGCCAAGGACATGAGCGAGAAGGGCGGCGCGCTCAAGGAAGGCATCAGCAAGGACGAGGCCGAGAAGATGAAGGCGCAGCTGGAAGCGGCGGGCGCCAAGGTCGAACTCCGCTAACGTCCCCTTTTCACCGGGAGTGCAGCCCCCCGCCGCGTGCGGGGGGTTCCTTTTTGTGATCTACCTCACCATACGTCTGCCTTGGCAGCCTCATAGTGGCCAGGTAGTTTTCCAGCAGATCCTTTGAGAGACGCGGTAAACACCCCGGGTCTCTTTTCTGCACCTGGAAACGACGAGGAGTTGAAGATGGCTGTAGGCAGAGTGAAGTGGTTCAACGCGGAAAAAGGCTTCGGATTCATCGAGACGGAAGGCAGCGACGACGTGTTCGCGCACTTCAGCGCCATTCAGGCTCAGGGCTTTAAGAAGCTCAACGAGGGCGATGAGGTCGAGTTCGAGATCGAACCCGGTCAGCGTGGCAAGGGTCCCCAGGCCAAGAACATCGTGGTGACGAAGGCGGCTCCGGCCCCGGCGTTCAACGACCGCCCCCGTCGCGACGACCGCTGGTAAGCAGCACACCTCGCACTTTCAGACCCCCCACCCTTAGGGTTGGGGGTTTTGTCATGGGAGCTGGCTCTGACCGCTGGGCGCCTCGCTACCTCAGCTCGCGCCTCAGGCCCGCCGCCATCTGAAACCATTCGCGTTCCTGACGCTTGTAGAGGGGGGTAGCGCGCGCCTCGGTTTTGGCGACGGCTTCCAGCAGGGTGGCGGCCTCCTGCCGTCTGCCCTGCTCCAGCAGCAGACCGGCATAGCGCACGCGGGGTTCTTCGGTGGTCGCGGCGTTCATGGCCTCGCGGTAGGTCGCCTCGGCCTCGGCGGGCTTGCCCTGCGCCGCCTGGGCCTGGGCCAGCAGGGTCAGGGTACGGGTGCGGGTCGCGGCGCTGGTCCGCAGGTCCACGCGGTTGAGGTGGGCCTCGGCGGCGGCGGCGTCCCCCCGGGCAAGTTCCAGCTCGGCGCTGGTGAGCAGCACCACCGGATCGTCGGCGTAGATGCCGCTGAGCAGCGGGGCCAGGGTCGCGCGGGCTTCTTCGGGGCGCCCGGCGCGCGCCTGAAGGGCCGCGAGGTCGGCGCGGTGCGCCAGCGTGTCACTCTCGCTCAGGCGTTCCTGGGCTTCCCGGATGCGGGTGTCCAGCGGCTTGATCGCCTCCACGCCCCGGGCGACCGCCTGCCCCGCCACCCGGCCGCGCCCGCGCAGCCAGGGCACGAACACCAGCACCGTGTACAGCAGCGCTCCCAGCATTCCGAAGAGACTTCCGAACAGTGCGCCGAATCCCAGCAGAAA
>NZ_JACHFN010000009.1:10000-80000 GCF_014201885.1 Deinococcus budaensis
CCCATCAACCCCACCATGCACGTGCTGGTCGGCGACGGCAGTGAGGTCCGCAAGGGCCAGAAGGTCGTCGGGGCCATTGACGTGGACGAGCAGATCACGGCGGAAGCCGACGGCGTCATCACGCTGCACGCGCCCGCCAGCATCATCGTGAGCAAGGCCAAGGTCTACGCCTACTCGGACGAGCCGCTGGTCGTGATCGGCGACCGCGTGGAGCCGGGCGACGAGCTGGCCGACTCGGGCAACCTGAGAAGCGAGATCTCGGGCCGCATCGAGATCGACCTCGTGCGCAAGCAGGTCCGCGTGATCGAGTCCTACGACTTCGAGGCCAAGATGGGCGCCGAGGCGGTCAAGGAACTGCTCGACGACATGGACCTCGACGTGCTGGAAGCCGAACTCGGCGAGACCATGAAGGACAACAGCCGCCACAAGCGCGCCAAGGCCCGCAAGCGGCTGGAAGTCACCCGCGCCTTCAAGCGCAGCGGCAACCACCCCTCCTGGATGATTATGGAGACGGTGCCGGTGATGCCGCCCGACCTGCGCCCGATGGTGCAGGTGGACGGCGGGCGCTTTGCCACCTCCGACCTCAACGACCTGTACCGCCGATTGATCAACCGCAACAACCGCCTCAAGAAGCTGATCGGTCAGGGCGCGCCCGACATGATCATCCGCAACGAGAAGCGGATGCTGCAAGAAGCCGTCGACGCCCTGATCGACAACGGGCGGCGCGGCTCCCCGGTCACCAACCCCGGCTCCGACCGCTCGCTGCGCTCGCTGACCGACCTGCTGGGCGGCAAGCAGGGCCGCTTCCGGCAGAACCTGCTGGGCAAGCGCGTGGATTACTCGGGCCGAAGCGTGATCGTGGTCGGCCCGCAGCTCAAGCTGCACCAGTGCGGCGTGCCCAAGCGCATGGCGCTGGAACTCTTCAAGCCCTTCTTGTTCAAGGTGCTGGAAGAAAAGGGCGAGGTCACCAACATCAAGCAGGCCCGCAAGATGCTGGAGCGCTACCGCGACACCCGCGACTCCGTGTGGGACGCCCTGGAAGAGGTCATCGAGGACAAGGTCGTGCTGCTCAACCGCGCCCCGACCCTGCACCGACTGGGCATCCAGGCGTTCGAGCCGGTGCTGGTCGAGGGGCAGTCCATCCAGCTGCACCCGCTGGTCTGTGAGGCCTTCAACGCCGACTTCGACGGCGACCAGATGGCGATTCACGTCCCGCTGAGCGCGCAGGCGCAGGCCGAGGCCCGCATCCAGATGCTGGCGTCGCACAACCTGCTCTCGCCCGCCAACGGTGAGCCGAACGTCAAGCCCAGCCGCGACATCATCCTCGGCATCTTTACGCTGACCCAGCTGCGGCGCGACAACCTCGGTGCCGGAACCGAATTCGGCAGCGAGCAGGACGCGCTGGCGGCGCTGGCCGAAGGCCGCGTGGCGCTGAACACGCCGATCACCGTGAACGGCACGGAAACCAGCCCCGGGCGCCTGAAGTACGTCTTTTCCAGCCCCGACGAGGCGATCATGGCCGTCGAGCGCGGCGAGATCGACCACCAGGACTATGTGCGCATCCGCCTGAACGGCACCCTGCACGACACCTCCGCCGGGCGCGTGATGTTCCGCCGCCTGGTGCAGGAAGCGCTGGGCACCCAGGCCCACCTGGTGGATACCCTGGTCAACCTGGAGACGGCCTACGAGAAAGACCATCTCAAGGACATGATCATGGCCTGCTTCAAGCACCTGGGCATCGAGGCGACGGCCGGGCTGCTCGATGCGCTCAAGGACAGCGGCTTCAAGCTCTCGACCACCTCGGGCATCACCATCGGCATCGACGACATCGTGCTGCCGCCCAACAAGCCCGAGCTGCTGGCCGAGGCCGACGGCAAGCTGGCCGAAATCGAGCAGAACTATGAGTTCGGCTTCATGACCGAAGAAGAGCGCTACAAGCAGGTCGTGCAGCTGTGGAACGACACCACCGACGCCGTGAAGAATGCGGTGTTCGAGAACTTCTCGCAGAACTACCCCTTCAACCCGCTGTGGATCATGTCGCAGTCCGGTGCCCGTGGGAACCCGCAGCAGATCCGCCAGCTCGCGGGGATGCGCGGCCTGATGGCCCGCCCCGACGGCTCGACCATCGAGGTGCCCATCAAGGCGTCCTTCCGCGAGGGCCTGACGGTGCTGGAGTACTTCATCTCCACCCACGGCGCGCGCAAGGGTGGCGCGGACACGGCGCTCCGCACCGCCGACTCGGGCTACCTGACCCGCAAGCTGGTGGACGTGGCCCACGAGGTCGTCGTGCGCGACGTGGACTGCGGCACCACCGACTACACGGTCATGCCGCTGGGCGCGACCGACGAGCGCACTGGCGAGTGGCGCAGCCGCAAGGGCAGCGAGATCGAGACCTCGATCTACGGCCGCACCCTGACCGCCGACGTGGAGCTGTCGGATGGCCGCACCCTGGCCGCCGACACCATGCTCGGCCTGGAGGACGTGAAGGCGATCACCCGGGACGCCAAGGCCATCGGCGAGGTGTTCGTCCGCACGCCGTTGAACTGCCGCGTGAAGGCGGGCGTCTGCCAGAAGTGCTACGGCTACGACCTCTCGCAGGCCAAGCCCGTCTCGATGGGTGAGGCGGTCGGCGTGGTGGCGGCCGAGTCCATCGGGGAACCCGGCACGCAGCTCACGATGCGCACCTTCCACACCGGCGGTGTGGCGGGCGGCGGCGACATCACCATGGGTCTGCCGCGCGTGATCGAGCTGTTCGAGGCCCGCAAGCCCAAGACCCAGGCCGTGGTCGCCGACCGTGACGGCGTGGTCCGCATCGAGGAGGAGGAGGAGCGTTACCTCGTCCGCATCGAGGCCGAAGACGAGCAGTACTCCTCCAAGACCGCGACCAAGATCGGCAAGGCGCTGCGCATGATCGTGCGCGACGGCGACCACGTGGAAGCCGGGCAGCCGCTCACGCGCGGGGCCGTCAACCCTCACGACCTGCTGCTGTACAAGGACACCGACGCGGCGCAGCGTTACCTGGTCGAAGAGGTGCAGCGCGTGTACCGCTCGCAGGGCGTGAAGGTCCACGACAAGCACATCGAGGTCATCGTGCGGCAGATGCTGCGCTACGTGGAGATCACCGACGGCGGCGACACCGACTTGTTGGAAGGCCAGACGGTCGAGCGCTGGGAGGTCGACCAGGCCAACGAGGCGCTCGCGGACGGCCAGACGCCCTCCTCGTGGAAGCCGGTGCTGCTGGGCATCACCAAGAGCAGCCTGACCACCAAGAGCTGGCTCTCGGCGGCGAGCTTCCAGCACACGACGCACGTGCTCACCGAAGCCTCCATGCGCGGTCAGGTGGACGACCTGATCGGCCTGAAGGAAAACGTGATTCTCGGCAAACTGATTCCCGCCGGAACGGGGCTGACCTCCGTGCGCGAGATGCAGGTCGCCGACGACCGCACGCTGGAGAAGTACGGCGAGGGCAGCACCAGCCCCGACTCGGTGACGGGCACCCAGCGCTACGACGACACCCGGCCCGGCAGCACGCCGACCGACACGGTGACATACACCAACTGACCGCTCTCCGCCTTCTTCCCGACCCTCACCCCTCGCCGGGTGGGGGTCTTTTCGGTTGGGGAGAGACGCGGCCCGCTGCGGTATGCTCAGCGTCCTCCGCGCCCTCCTGATAGAGCGTGGCGTAGTGCTCGCCCAGGCTCACCAGAAAGCGCATCTCCTCACGGGTGGTGATGCCGCTGAGGGTCGCCTCGAAACTCAGCAGCAGCGCCCCGTAGGCGAGGCTCCCCGCCCCCAGCAGGGCGAGCAGCACCGGCAGGGGACCGCCCGACCAACCGCCCAGCTCGCCTGCCCCGATCAGGATGCTGGTCCCCACCAGCAGGGCCACCGCCACGTAAAAGGCCCGCAGCGCCCGCTGGAGGTAACGGGTGCGGCGGGTCAGGCGCGGGAGCTGCTCGACGATCATGCGTTTCTCCTCGCGGGCGAGGGGTTCGCGCTGGCCCTCCTCGCCCACCAGGACCTTGAAGCGGGCGGTCAGGACCCGCACCCGGTCGGTGCTGCGGCCCAGGCGGTTGCTGGTGCTCAGCAGCAGGGTGCCCGCGCCCGAGATCAGCACGGCGGGCGTGATCATGGCCGTGAGGACGCTGAGGGTGGGGTCGGCCATGGCAACAGGGTAGGCCGTGGGGGAACGGGTCGGGCCAGCGCGAGCCGCCTCGGCCCGTCGCCCTCAAGCACGGCGCGGGTGAGGAGGCGAAGCCTGGGGACGGACGACGGGGGGGCCGCTCAACCGTGCCTCCCTCCCACCCGGCCCTCCCCCGACCCGCTAGACTTTCCTGATGCAGCTTCTCCTCGACCTTCATCCCGACGAGTACCCGCTGGAGGGCTTCCGGCGGCGGCAACTGCTGGAGTGGGTCTTTGTCCAGGGGGTGGGGACCTTCGGGGCCATGACCACCTTGCCCGCCGAGGTGCGCGCCGACCTCGCCGCCCGCTATACCCTCAACCCCTTCCGGGAGATCGAGACGGTTCGCAGTGCGGACGGGTCGGTGAAGTACCTCTTTACCCTGCAAGACGGGCGCCAGATGGAAGCGGTCTATATGCCGTACCTCGACCGCAAGACGATCTGCGTGTCCACGATGGTGGGCTGCCCGGCCCGCTGCGCCTTTTGCGCGACCGGGGCGATGGGCTTCGGGCGCAACCTGACCCCCGGCGAGATCGTGGGGCAGGTGCTGGCGGTGGCGGGGGGCGAGGGGATCAGCCCACGCGAGATTCGCAATTTGGTCTTTATGGGCATGGGCGAGGCGATGCTGAATTACGCGCCCACCATGGCGGCCGCGCGCCTGCTGCTGCACCCGCAGGCGCTGGGCATGAGCAAGCGCCGGGTCACCCTCTCGACGGTGGGGATCGCCAAGGGCATCCGGCAGCTGGCGGCGGAAGACGATCTGGGCATCAAGCTGGCGATCAGCCTGCACGCCCCCGACGAGGAAACGCGGCAGAGGATCATCCCGACGGGTGCGGCGAACTCCATCGAGGAGATCATGGCCGCTGCCCGCGACTATCAGGCGGTGACCGGGCGCCGGGTGACCCTGGAATACACCCTGCTGCGCGGCGTGAACGACCATCTCTGGCAGGCCGAGCTGTTGGCCGAGCGCCTGCGCGGGCTGGTGAGCCACGTCAACCTGATTCCGATGAATCCTTGGGACGGCTCGGGCTTCGAGTCGAGCACTGAGGAGCAGATTCAGGCCTTTTACGACACGCTGGAAGCGCGCGGGGTGGACGTGAGCGTGCGGCGCTCGCGCGGGAAGGACGCGGGCGCGGCCTGCGGACAGCTCGCCCTCAAACGGCCCGGAGCGGTCAGCGGCGTCCCGGCCTGACCCCGCCCGCCTGACCGCTGCCGGCGGCCTCACCCAGGTCTCCCCTGCCAGGGAGGCTTTTTTCTGGTCGTCCAGCTCCCTCGCTGGCCGCCCGGGGATGAGCCGGGTGAGGAAAAGTAAATCCATCCGCGTCACCCCGGCCGCTGCCGCGTGAGAGAATTACGGCGCCCAGCGCACCCACAACCGCGTAAGGGTTGAGAAAGAGCCTGCCGCCTACCCTTTTCACGTTCCCCCTCAGGAGGCCCCTGGTGACTCAACGTAACCTCAAGGTGCTGCTCGGCCTGTTGCTGGCCGCGGCGCCCGCCGCCTCGGCACAGACGCTGGTCGACACGTCCGCAGCGATCTCGATTCAGAACACGCTGGCCCAGCCGGGCACGGGCATCCCGGCCCGGCCCCCGCGCCTCACCCCGCCCGCCGCCCCGGAGGCGGCCCCAGCCTCCGCCGCCCCCGCTGCCGCCCCGGCGTCCGCGACTCCGGCGGCCAGCCTGCCCCCGGTCACGCCGCTGACCCCCGCGCAGCAGGGCGCGCTGCGGCAGGCCCAGGAGGCGCTGGGGGCCGGCAACCTTTCGCAGGCCCGCGCCCTGTTCGAGGGACTGGTCGCCCAGAACTACGCGCAGCCGGAACCGCACTTCGGGCTGGGGCTGACGCTGCTCGCGCAGGGGAACCTGCGGGGGGCGGCCTTCGAGTTCTCGCAGCTCGCCGCGCTGGCCCCCACCCGCTTCGAGGCGCCCTACAACCTGGGCGTGATTGCCGGGCGCGAGGGCCAGTACGCCGATGCGCTGAAGCTGTACGGTCAGGCAGCGGCGCTGGCGCGGGGACAGGCGGGACCCGCCACCGAGCGGCAGATTCTGGAGGCCCTGGCCGCCGAGCAGACCCGCGCGCGCGACTTTGCGGGCCTCAGCGCCACGCTGACCCAGGTCGTGGCGCTCGACCCAGGCGACCCGGACGCCGCCTTCCGGCTGGCGCAGGCCCAGGTGCTGGCGGGGCAGGGCGTCTCGGCGCTGCCGGGCGTGTACGCGGTGCTTCAGCGTCAGCCTGCCCGGGTAGACGCCGCGCTGCTGCTGGCCGACATCTACCTGGGCCAGCGGCTCCCCGACCGGGCGGTGCGTGAACTCGACGCCGCCGCCGGGCGGGTGAAGACCGGGGCCGACCGGGCCACGCTGCTGCTGCGGAAAGCGGACGTGCTGGCCGCGTCGGGCGACGCGCGTGCGGCGGTCCTGGCGGCCCAGAGCGCGGCGCAGCAAGACCCCCGCAACGCCGCCGCCTTCGCGCGGCTGGGCGAGTTGCGCGTGCTGCGGGGCGACCACCCCGGCGCGCTGAACGCCTACGGGCAGGCGGCGCGGCTCGCGCCCCGCGACGCGGGCTACCGGACCGCGCTGGCCGCCGTGCGCCTCACGCTGGGGCAGACGGCGCAGGCGGGCCGGGACGCCGCGCAGGCCCTGCGCCTGACGCCCGACCCCGCGACCCTGGCCCGCGCGCAGTTCGTGCAGGGGGTGGCGGCCTACCGCCAGGGCCAGTACCCGCAGGCCCGCGCCGCCCTGCGTTCCAGCGCGGCGGCCCGCCCCAGCGCCGAGACCTACCTGTGGCTGGGCCTGAGCGCCTACGCGATGAAGGACTACGCGGGCGCCGCCGGGGCGCTGGGCACCAGCGTCAAGCTCGACCCCACCCCCACCGCGCGCCAGAACCTCGCCTCGGCGCTGCTGGCCGCTGCCCGCTACCCCGAAGCCGAGGCCGTGCTGCGCGGGCTGGTCGGCGAGAATGCCAAAAACGGGGAAGCCTGGTACCTGCTGGGCCTGACCCAGCGCGCCCAGTCGCGTGAGGGAGAAGCCCGTCAGGCGCTGAAGACCGCCTCCAACCTGGGCCACAGCCGGGCCAAGGCGGCGTTGAAATGAGCCGCGCCCAGCCGCGTGCCCCCCGCTGGCCCGACCTATTGATCGGCCTGCTGGTGCTGCTGCTGCTGGCAGGCTTCGCGGCGCTCCTGCTGAGCCAGCGCCCCGATCCGGTGGCCCAGACGCCGCCCGTCACCGAGGCGCCCCCCACTGTCGTGATTCCCAGCGCGCCCGGCACCGACCTCGGCTCTGGGGAGGACCCTGCCGTGGCGCCTGCCCCGGCGCCCGAGAGCACCTCCTCGCCCGAGGCGGCCCAGGCCCCTGACCCCGAGACCGCGAGGCCCCCGGCCCAGACCCCGGATCCCGGGGCAGCGGCGCCCCAGTCCCCGACCGCAGAAGCTCCGGCGGCGCAAGCCCCAGAAGCGCGGACCCCAGCGGCGCAGGCCCCGGCAAGTCAGCCCCCGGCAGCCGAGCCGCCCAGGGCAGCGGCCCCGACCACGCAGGCTCCGGCCGCCACGCCCCAGGCCGAGACGCCGTCCCCGGCCCCCAGCACCCCGGCGCGGCCGAGTGCGGCCCCGGACGCGGCGGCCGTGGTGGCGGCCGACCCGATCCCGGCGGCGCCCCCCCCTCCGCCCGCCCCAGCGGTCACGCTGCCCCGGCCCCCGGCGGCGCCCCCCGGCGCGGCCCCGAACACGGCGGCGCCGGACCAGACCGCCCGCCCCGCCGCCCCGCCCCGCTCCGGTGGGGCCGTCGCCACCAGCGAGCAGCGCACGCCGCTGCGCAGCGACTACCGCATCAGCCTGGGCACCTTCGGCGGCGAGAGCGGGGCGCAGCAGGCCGCGCAGGGAGTGCGTTCGCTGGGCTACACCGTGTACACCATCGACCTGGGCGAGCAGGTCGTGGCGCAGATCGGCCCCTTTGCCGACGAGGCCACGGCCCGCCGGGCGCTGGCCGACATCCAGGGGGCCTACCCGCGCGCCGTGCTGTACCCGCCGCGTGGCCGCAACCTGACGGGCGGCGGCGTGAGCGAGAGCGCCGGCGCGGCCCCCCCAGCCGCCACCACCCCGCCGCCGCAAGCCGCGCCCGCCGAACCCGAAGCGCCCCCCGCCGCCGACCCTCCCGCCAGCACTCCCGAGCCGGAGGCGGCGACCGAGCGTGCCCCGGCCCCCAGCGGCCCGGTTTACCTGCAAGTCGGCGCCTTCGACCGCACGGAAAGCGCCCAGCGGCTGGTCGGCCTGCTGCGCGAGCAGGGGTACGCGCCCACCGTCAACGCCCCCGAGGGCCGCAAGGTGACCGTGTTGATCGGCCCCTTCACGGGAGACGCCCTGACGCGGGCCGAGGACAACCTCGACGCGGGCGGCTTCGACCACTTCCGGGTCCGGTGAGCGGCGATGACCGGCATTCCGACCGCCACCATCAGCCGTCTGGTGACCTACCTGCGCATTCTGGAGGGCCTGGAAGCGCAGGAGGTCAGCCGCACCAGCAGCAGCGACCTCGCCGAGCGGGCCGGGGTCACCGCCTTTCAGGTGCGCAAGGACCTCGCCTACTTCGGGCGTTTCGGCACGCGCGGCATGGGTTACACCGTGCCCATTCTCAAACGCGAACTGATGCGGGTGCTGGGCCTGAACCAGACCTGGAACGTCGTGATCGTGGGCGTGGGCAGGCTGGGACAGGCCATCGCCAACTATCCCGGCGCCAGCGACTACCAGTTTCAGTACGTGGGCCTGTTCGACGTCAGTCCCGAGCTGGTCGGCACCCAGGTGCGCGGCCTGCCGGTGCGGCACGTCGAGGACCTGCGCAACTTTACCCGCACCACCCGGGTGGACATGGGCTTTTTGGCCGTGCCCCCGGAACGCGCCCAGGACGCCGCGCAGAGCCTCGCCGACGCGGGCGTGCGCGGCATTCTCAACTTCGCTCCGACGGTGATCCAGCCGCGCACGCTGGAGAGAAGCGGGCAGCAAGAAATCAGTGATGAATGGCGTGCTGTGATAGTCGAGAACGTCGACTTTCTGGCCGGGATGAAACGGCTCGCCTTTTACATCCTGAACCCGCACCTGAACGCCGTTCCGGAGGAGACTGAATGAAGAGACTCGGACTGGTTGTGCTGCCCCTGCTGCTCGCCGCCTGCGGCGGGACGGGCGGCCCCCTTACCGCGCAGGTCGGGATGACGGCCAATCTGGTGGGCGCCGGCATCACCAGCAACCTGACGGTCAAGAGGGATGCCGCTACAGGTCAGGTGACGGGCCTGAGCATTCGCCAGACCTCCACCTCACCCACCCTGCGGGTCGTGGTGGCGCCTGCCAGCCTAGGGATCACGGTCAGCGAGATCGAGGTGACGGTGGTCGATGCCGCCGGAATCATCTACAGCAATGTCGTCAAGCAGTCTTTCGCCGAGCGTGTGCCCAGCGGCTACGCCTGCAAGGCGACCCCCGAGGCCACGCAACCCGCCCTGCCCGTGACGGATCAATGTGCGCCCGCACTGAAGACGCCGTATGCCCAAACCGTGGACGTGGCGAGCCTGCCCGTGATCGACGCCACGACCACCCAGCAGGTCGCCGACGATTTCGCGCGGCGCTACACCGATGCCACGTCCTGCCCGGACCTGTCGCTCCGGGTGCGGCTGTTCGGCTTCGACGACCTCAACCGCCCGATCGAGCCGCTGGTGATTCCCAGGGCGGCCGTCAGCGAGACATGCAACACGGTTCAGGAGTGAAGTCCATGCCCCACGCTGCCCTTCGGACACTCGCCCTGACCTTGCCCCTGCTGCTGGCCGCCTGTAGCAGTGTGCCGACGCCCACTGACACGGCGGGGGGTGGGCGCGACAGCAGGCCGCAGGTCAGCACCACGCTGCCCAAAGACGCCTTGCTCGCTCCCGACGTGGAAGTCAAGCTCAAGGTTTCCGACGACGACCGGGTCACCCGCGTTCAGTGGAGCCTGGACGAGGGCACCGCCAGGCTCCGGAGCGGAGAGTTTGGCGAGGGCCAGATCAAGAGCGACCTGACGCTTTCCCTGGGTGGCCTCGCGGGGGGGGCACATACCCTCAAGGTCACCGTGACGGACAGCGCCGGGCAGACGACCACCCAGACCTACGCCTTTACGGTGGACGCCGTGGTGCCCGGATTTACCGCCCTGACCCTCAATGGCACGGCAGTGGCCGAGGGAGGCACGGCCGACTTGGCGGTCGGTGCCGCGGCCACCCTGGCCGTCACCGCTGCGGACGACCTCAGTGGGGCCACGGTGTATGTCCTGCGGGGCACCGAGGTGCTCGCGCAGGGAAGCGGCAGCGTCACGACCGATCTAGCGGCGAGCGCAGCGGGCAACGTGGAGTACAAGGTGGTGGCGGTGGACGCTGTCGGAAATACGGCCGTCCGCACCTTCACGGTGAACTACCGGGCCACCACCTCCGGGAAAACCCCGGCCCCCACCCCGGTCCTGACCATCAACACGGCGAACACCCCTCCCTACAGCGGCAGCCTGAGCGTGACGGTGGCAGGCAACTACGACGCGACCAGCACTGTGGACCGCATCATCTTGGAAGTCACGGACGCGAATGGCAACGTCGACAACACGACCTACGTCTCCAACGCTCCCACCGCGACTTTCAGCGTGGACACCTCCAAATATGTCGACGGCAACCTGACGCTGCGGGCCATCGCCCTCACCAAAGAGGGCCTGCGCGGTGAGACGGTGACCCGGACCGTCCAGATTCGCAACGTCTCGGCTCCGACGCTGACCATTCTCAGCCCAGACACCAATGCGACGCTGACAGGACCGGCCACGGTGCGGGTACAGCTGCGCCAGGGCAACACCCCCTTCACGCTGCAACCGCTCGACAGTGCTGGCAGCGACGTGCGCCTCAGCGTCCGCGACTTCCGGGGGCAGATCGTCAAGACGGTACTCGGCAAGGCCCAGAAGGTCAGCGACGGCGTCTACGAGGCTTACTTGCCGCTGGACCTGATCGGCCCCGACTTTTCCAGCAACGCCTACACGCTGGAAGTCAGCGCGGCGGCGACCCTGTCGGACGGTTCTGCCCGCACGCTCGGCAGCGCCGTGCAGATCAGCACCCAGGTCAGCGACAACAAGCCGCCTGCCCTGAGCGTCCTGATGCCCGCCTATATCGTGGATCCCTATACCAACGCCAACGTGCGCGGCATCCTGTCGCGCAACTCGGCGATGATGCTGCAAGCCAGCGACGACAACGGCGTGAGCAGCCTGCGGGTCGATTTCGTGTGCGACGACGCCACCAAGCTGGCGGGGCAGGAGTGCCCGCGCGCGCCGTACAGCTATAACGTCCCCGTCGGCGAGGCGGGCATCTTCTTCCGCGTGTTCGAGATCGGTGCGCTGCTCGACGCCCAGCCTTACGTGCAAAACGGCAACTACACCCTGCGCGTGACGGCCTACGACGGCAGGAACGCCAACATTCAGGAGTTCCCGGTGCGGGTATCGCGGGCCGCGGTGGACAGCGACATCGCCAACCTGGCGAGTCAATCCACCGTGGACAATGTCATCTATGACTCTCGTCCCGGTGAGCTGAACATCGTGTCGGCCCGCTGGATCGTTCCTGGAACAACAGCCAATCCGGTGCGTGTGGCCACCCTGGCCTACGACAACACCCTGAACGTCCTAATTCCTTCCCGGCAGCGAATTGATCCGGTGCTTCCGGCAGGAACCAGCATTCAGGTGACCCAGGGATTCAGCGAGCCGGGCAGCTACCGCATCGACTACATCGTGGAAGATCTGGTCACCGGTGTCACGCGCTACTACCAGGGCGGGATCATCGTCGTGAAGAAGAACGCGAGCTGATCTGCCGGGGCAACTGCTCACCTGGCCCTGACAAGAGCAAAGGCCGCCTCCAAATGGGGCGGCCTCTCCTTGGCTACCGGTTCATCGCGGTGCTCCGTTACGCCCTGGGGAGGAGAGCATCCCCCTCCCCTCCACTCCGACCGCTCCCATCGCGGTTTCTCGCTCCGCTGGGCCGGATCAGTTACGGGCGACTTCCACGACTGATCCGGCCACCGCTGTCAGAACTTGATCGAATACTCCGCGAACCCGTCTTCCCGCGTGCGCAGCAGCGCCGCACCGGCGGGCAGGTTCTTCTGCGCGTTGGGGCTGCTCACGTACAGCAGGGTCGCGCCGGGGATGGGCGTGAGCTTCCAGTTGCCGTCGGCGGTGGGGTTCACCGTCTTCTGCTCGTTGAAGTACTTGACCAGCGCTTCACGGGTCTCGTCGGGGGCCTGGAGGACGATGTTCTTGCCGTCCAGGCCGGGGAAGGAGCCGCCGCCCGAGGCGCGGTAGTTGTTGGTGGCGATCACGAACTGCCCCGCGGGGTCGATGGGCTTGCCCTGGTACTGGAGGTTCTTGATGCGGCGGGCGTCCGCGTTGACCAGCTTGCCGGAGCGGTCGTAGCGCGAGGGCTGGCTCACGTCGATCTCGTAGGTCACGCCGTCCAGCACGTCGAAGTTGTAGGTGGGGAAGCTCTCGTCGACGAGGGCCTGCGGCTCGGTCTTGCTGGGGTCGATGCGGTTGAACTGCCCCGCGCTGCGCTCCAGCCACTCCTGCACCTGCGCCCCCGTGACGAGCACGGCCTGCACGGTGTTGGGGTAGACGTAGAGGTCCGCGACGTTCTTGATGGCGAGCGTCCCGGCCGGAATGTCGGTGTAGTAGCTGGCTCCCGCGCGGCCCCCGGCCTTGAAGGGCGCGGCGGCGGACAGGACGGGCAGGTCCTTGTACTGGCCCCCGGCGAGCGCGGCCTTGACGTAGGCGGCCTGCGCGTTCGAGACGAGCTGCACGCTGGGATCATCCTGCACCAGCGCCCAGTAGGAGGTCACCGGGGCCGTCAGGTCGGCCACCTTGCCGCGCACGTAGGCGAGGGTGCCCTCGTGGGCCTTTTTCACGGCGGCGGCGATCACGGGGTCCGGCTCGACGAGGTTCTTCTTGGCCGCCTTGTCCCAGATCGGGCGGATGCTGCCCTGGGCGTCCGCAATCGTCCATTTCTGGGTGGCGCGGTTGTAGTTGAGCTTCAGGTCGGCCATTCCGAGGTTGTTGCCCCAGAAGCCGGGCATCAGCACGACCTTGCCGTTGATGGTGCCCTTTTTCAGGTCCACGCCTGCCACGTCCTTGTACGCCGTGCCGGGGAACTCCAGGTGGCTGTGCCCGGTGAGCACCACGTCAATGCCCTCCACGCCGGTCAGGGCCGCACCCGCCTGCTCGCCGCCGGGGGTGTAGGCGCCCTGGTTGATGCCGGTGTGCGCGAGCGCGACCACGATGTCGGCGCCCTGGGCCTTCATCTGCGGGATGAACTTGCGGGCGGCCTCCACGATGTCCAGGGCCTGCACCTTGCCCTCGAGGTGCGCCCTATCCCAGTTCAGGATCTGGGGCGGGGTAAAGCCAATCACGCCGACGTTCAGGACGTAGGGGCGGCCGTCGGTGGAGTACACGATCTTGCGCTGCACGACGAAGGGCGTGTACTTGTTGGTCCCGTCCGTGTTCAGCACGTTGGCGTTTACATAGGGCATCGGGGCCGAGGCCAGCACGCGGTCGAGGTAGTCGAGGCCGTAGTTGAACTCGTGGTTCCCCAGGGTCGCGCCGTCGTAGCGCAAGGTGCGCATCGCCTGGTGCATGGGGTGCATCTGGCCGTCTTTCAGGGGCTGCACGCGGGCCGCGAAGTCGCCCAGCGGGTTGCCCTGAATCAGGTCGCCATTGTCAAAGAGCAGCGTGTTGCGCTTCTCCTCGCGGGCCTGCTTGATCAGAGTGGCGGTGTACTCCAGCCCGAACTCGCCGGTGGGCTTGTCCTGGTAGTAGTCGTAGCCGCGCGCGGCAGTGTGGAGGTCGGTCGTTTCGAGGATCCGCAGTTCGACGGTCTGGGCGCCCGCCGCACCGAGCAGCAGGGCGGCAGTCAGGGCAAATTTAGTTCTCACGCCCTCCAGAATAGGGCGAAAGGTCAAGACCATGTGAAGGGGCCAGCGCCCCCGGTCCAAGATCGCGGGCCGCCCCCAGTCCGAGCAGGCCCAGGGTCAGATCGAACTCGGCCAGCACGTTCCCCACGACCTCGCGCACGCCCGCCTCCCCCGCGATGGCGAGGCCGTACACGTAGGGCCGCCCCAGCAGCACCGCCCGTGCCCCCAGCGCGAGGGCCTTTGCCACGTCCGACCCGGTGCGGACGCCGCTGTCGAGGAGCACCGGGAGGCCCCCCGCCGCCGCGACCACGCCGGGCAGGGCGTCCAGGGCCGCGACCTCACCGTCAATCTGCCGCCCGCCGTGGTTGGACACGATCAGGCCGTCCACCCCGCGCCGAACGGCCTCCCGCGCGTCGTCGGGGTGGAGGATGCCCTTGAGGAGGATGGGCAGCCGGGTCCACTCGCGTAGACGGCTCACGTCGTCCCACGACAGGTCGGGGCGGGTGTAGGTCGCGGTGAAGCGGGCGGCGGCCGAGCGCATCTGCCCGGCGCTGAGGCCGAAGGCACGGCCCTTCGCGGCGAGGTCGGCCCCAGTGCGGATCAGGGCGGGCGTGCGCGGGGGCTGCACGTCGGGGGCCGGAAGTGGCGTGCTCAGCCGCGAGCGGAACACCGGATCACTGAGGTACTGCGCCAGGCCGCGCCCCCGCAGAAAGGGCAGGCTGCCGAGGTCCAGATCGCGGGGCCGCCAGCCCAGCAGCGTCGTGTCCAGCGTGAGGACGATGGCCGCCGTCCCACACGCCTCCGCGCGGCGCACGAAGGAGCGCGTCACCTCGTCGTCGGTGCCCCAGTAGAGCTGGAAGAGTCGGGGAGAGTCGCCCATCGCCTTCGCGCACGTCTCCATCGGCACCGACGCCTGCGAAGAGAAGATGAAGGGCACGCGCTCGGCGGCGGCGGCGCGGGCCACGGCGAGGTCCGCCTGCGGGTGCGCGGCCTCCAGTACGCCGATGGGGGCGAGCAGCAGGGGGGAGGGCAGGGAGAGGCCCAGCAACTCCACCCCGAGGTCGCGTTCGCGGGTTCCGCTGAGGCGGCGGGGCATCAGGCGCACGCGCTCGAAGGCGGCGAGGTTGGCCCGCATCGTGCGCTCGGCCCCGGCCCCCCCCGCGACGTAAGCGAAGTCGGCGGGACTCATCTTGACCTTGGCCGCCGCCTGAAGGCGTTCGGGAATCACGGGGACGGCGGGGCGCTCGCCGCCGAGGCCCCGGACATAGATGCGCGTCTGCCGGGTGCGCCCCGGTCCTGGTCCGATGTCGGTCATGGTCTGCCTCCCGCTGTGGTGTGCCGGAAAGCATAGCCCGTGTGAAGGAAACAGCAGAGGTGGAGACGCACGGACTGCCTATGCTGGGCCGGAACCCCGTTTTTCATCCCAGGAGTACCCATGTCCCCGAAACAGCAAACTGCCCGCCGCCCCGACCCCTCCCCCGCGACCTCCGTGCAGACGATGGGCCTCGCGGCTGTGCTGACCATGCTCGGCGCGGTTGTCGTGGCCCGCTCACGCGTCCGCCCCAGCGAGGAGCAGTTGCTGGACGCGGCCCGGCGTGTGCTGACCGCCGTTCTGCCTGCAGAGCGTCTCTTCTCTGTGCAGTTCTGGAGTGGGGAGGAATTGCCCGCCAGCCTACCGGAGCCGACGGCCCGCCTGATCCTGAACTCGCCCGAATCGCTGGGGCGGATGCTGAACCTCCCGCTAGATGTGGCGCTGGGCGAGTCTTATCTGCGCGGCGACTTCGACATCGAGGGCGATTTCGGGGCCATCGTGGGGCTGGCAGACACGCTGAATCCACAGTTCACGCCCGCGCAGGTGGCCGGGCTGCTGCGCGATGTGGCCCTGCTGCGCCGGGGGGTGGGGGCGAGGCCGCCCAAGCCGCTCGCCCAATTGCACGGGGAGGCGCACAGCCGCGAGCGGGATAAACAAGCGGTGCAGGCCCACTACGACGTATCCAACGACTTCTACAAGCTGTGGCTGGACGAGCGGATGGTCTATTCCTGCGCCTACTTCCCCACGGGCATGGAGACGCTGGACGAGGGACAGGAGGCCAAGCTGGAGCTGATCTGCCGCAAGCTGAGACTGAAAGAAGGCGAGCGGCTGCTAGATATCGGCTGCGGGTGGGGCGGGCTGGCGATCTACGCGGCGCAGCGGTACGGCGTCTCGGTGCTGGGGGTGACCCTCTCCGAAGCGCAGTTGTACGAGGGGCGGGCGCGGGTGAAGGCCGCCGGGCTGGAGCACCTCGTCACGCTGGAGCTGCACGACTACCGGGACGTGACGGGCGAATTCGACAAGATTTCCAGCGTCGGCATGGCCGAGCACGTGGGCCGCCGCAACATGGCCGAGTACTTCGCCACCGCCTACCGGGTGCTGAAGCCGGGCGGACTCATGATGAACCACGCCATTGCAGACGGTCTGGGGCAGGCGCGGGTGCCGATGGTGATCCAGTCGGGCAATTTCGCCCGGCGCTACGTGTTTCCCGATGGCGAGCTGCTGCCGATCTGGGAGACGCTGAAATATGCCGACGCCGCTCTCTTTGAGGTGCGCGACGTGGAAAACCTGCGCGAGCACTACGCCCGCACGACCGCACACTGGGCGCGGCGGCTGGAGGCGCGGGAGGACGAGGCCCTGGCTGCGCTGGGGGAGGAACGTTACCGGCTGTGGCGCATCTACCTCAACGCCTGCGGGTACTACTTCGCCCACGGCCACCTCAGCATCTTCCAGACGCTGCTCGCCAAGCCGGATGAGCGGCGGCATGTGCCGATTCCGCCGAGCCGGGGGGATATTTACGCGGATGGGCGGATATAGCTACAGCGCCGCCACCAGCCGGGCGAACAGGGCAGGCATCGGCGGCACGCTGCCCCCATTCACCCACCCGAAGCGGCGGTCGCGCAGGGTAGCCCCCTCTCCCACCCCCATGCCGTCGGGAAAACGGGGGCGGAGGTCTGTGGGGGCCTGGAGCTTGCGGGCACCGGGCAGCACCGCGAGCGCCCGCTCCACCTCCCGCGCGTGGCCGAAGTGGAAGAGATGGACCTCGCCGCCGTCCTGCCAGGCGAAGCGGGCGGTCAGTTGGCCCAGCGCGTCCAGCGAGGTGGGAGCCGTCACGCAGCGGGCGACCAAGCCGGGCCGCAGGCGCAGCGTGACCTCCAACGCCTCGCCCAGTGCCCCGAAACTCCCCACGAAGGGGCGGGTCAGGTCGTAGCCCTGCACGTTCTTGACGGTACGCCCACCTGCCCGCACCACCCGGCCCGATGGAGCACGGAAGGTTACCCCCAGCACGTCGGAGGCAAAGGGGAAGGTCTGTCCAAAGCCCCCGCGTGACACCAGCCCGCCCACGCCGCCGGGCAACTCGACGCGTGGAAAGGGAGGAAAGAGGCCGGGAGGCAGCGCCGCGTAGACCTCCAGCAGCGCGGTGTCGCCGCTCACCGTGACCGTCTGGTCGTTGGGCGAGAGGTCAAGGATGGGCATGGGCTTCCACGTCCTCGTCGGGGAGAATCTTGCCGGGGTTGAGACGGCCTGCCGGGTCCAGTGCCCGCTTCACATCCCACAGGGCCGCCAGCGTCACCGGGTCCACCGCCTCGCGCATGAAGGGCCGTTTCATGGTGCCGATGCCGTGCTCGCCGCTCAGCACGCCGCCGTGCCGGATGGCGACGAGGGCGATGCGGTGGGCGAGGTCGTGCACCGCCTCCGAGGACTCGCGGCGCGGGTCGAAGAGGATGTTAGGGTGCAGGTTCCCGTCCCCGATGTGCCCGAACTGCACGACGGGCAGCCCGGAGGCGTCCCCCAGCGCCCGGATCTCGCGCACGACCTCCGGCAGGGCCGAGCGGGGCACCACGATGTCCTCGTTCATGCGCTGCGGGCGAATACGGCCCAGCGCGGGGCTGACGCTGCGGCGGGCCTGCCACAGGGCGGCGGCCTCGGCGTCGGTGGCGGCGCGGCGCACGGTCCCCCCGGCCTCCCGGCAGGCGGCCTCCACCAGTGCCCGCTCCTCCTCCACCGTCTCCAGGTCGTCGCCGTCGGTGTCTACCAGGAGCACGGCCCCGGCGTCACGCGGCAGCCCCAGGGCGAGGTAATCCTCCACCGCATTCGTGCAGGCCGCGTCCATGAATTCCAGCTTGGCGGGCACGGCTCCGGTGGCGATGGCCCGACTCACGGCCTCAGCGCACTCGCCCACCTCCGCGAAGCTCGCCAGCAGGGTGCGGGTGTACTTTGGCGGCGGGGTGAGGCGTAGGGTGGCCTCAGTAATCAATCCCAGCGTGCCCTCCGAGCCGATCAGCAGCCCGGCGAGGTCGTAGGCGTCGCGGGTGAGTTCATACACGTCGCCGTCCGCGTCCACGAACTGCAAGCCCTTCACATAGTCGCCCGTCACCCCGTACTTGAAGCACAGCGGCCCGCCCGCGTTCTCACCGAGGTTGCCGCCGATGGTACTCGTGCGGAAGCTGGCGGGGTCGGGAGGGTAGATCAGGCCGTGGGGCCGCGCGGCCTCGGTCACGCTCAGCGTCACCACGCCCGCCTGCGCCCGTGCCTCGCGCCGCTGGGGAAAGACCTCCAGGCGGGTCATGCGGGTGAAGGACAGGACGAGGCCCGGCAACGCGGGAGCCGCCCCTCCGGACAGGCCGCTCGCCGCCCCGCGCCCCACGACCGGAACGCCCGCCGCCCGCGCCGCCCGCACCGCCGTCACCACATCCGCCGTGTTCTCAGGCAGCACGACGGCCAGCGGCGTCGCCCCGAACTGAATCGCGTCGTAGCGATAGTTCCGGCGCTCGGAGGGGTTGGAGAGGACTTTCCGGGGGCCGAGGCTGCGGGTCAGCTCGGCGGCCAGCGGATTGTCCGGCGTCCCCTTGGAGCGCGGTTTGGGAGCGCCGGAGCCAGGGGTGAGGGCGGTTTTGCGGGGCGAGAAGCTCACAGCTCCCCCCGATAAGCCAGGTCCAGCACTTCCACCGTGTGCAGCACGGGCACCCGGCTCCCCTGCCGCCGGGTGTGACTCCCAATCTGCGTGTGGCAGCCGATATTCCCGCTGGCGATCAGGTCGGGCGTGGTGGACAGGATGTTCCGCGCCTTGCGGACGCCGAGTTCGTTCGCCAATTCCGGCTGCTCCAGGTTATACGTCCCTGCCGAGCCGCAGCACAGGTCGCCTTCGGGCACCTCCACGACCGTCACGCCGGGAATGGCCCGCAGCAGCTCGCGGGGCGCGGCGCGGACGCCCTGCGCATGGGCGAGGTGGCAGGCGTCGTGGTAGGCCACCGAGAGGGGTCGGGACGTGGGGAGGAACGGCTCCAGCTCCCCGGCGTGCAACAGCCCCGCCAGAAATTCGGAAATGTCCTGTACCTTCGCCGCGAAAGCCCGCGCCTGCTCCTCGTCCGGGAGGCCGTGCAGCACCACCGGGTACTCCTTGAGGCCCGCCCCACACCCCGCCGCGTTGGAAAGGATGGCGTCGTACTGCTCGGGGTCGAAGGCGGCGAGGTTCTGACGGACCAGCCGCAACGCCTCCTCCCGCGCCCCGGTGTGCAGGGCAGCGGCCCCGCAGCAGCCCTGGCCTTCGGGGAGGACGACCTCTATCCCGTTGCGGGCCAGCACGCGCAGGGTCGCGGCGTTGAAGTTGGGGGTCAGCGCCTGCTGAGCACATCCGGCGAGAAAGGCCACCCGGCCCCGCCGCCTGCCCCTGGCCAGGGTGACGGGCGGCTGAGGCTGCATCGCGGGCACCCGTTCCGGCAGGAGGTCCAGTGGGGCACGCAGGGCGGTGGGCAGCAGTGGCGCGAGGGGCTTGGCGTACTGACCGACCCTCGCGGCGACGCTGAACACCTTCGGCGCCGGGAGAATCTTCAAGATGCCTGCCCTCTTCGCCCGGTCGAGCGGTGAACGCTCCCGCTGGGCTTCGCTCCAGCCGCGAAAGCTGGTGATGAGTTCCCCGTAGGGCACTCCGCTGGGGCAGGCGGTCACGCAGGCCTGGCACCCCAGGCAGCGGTCGAGGTGAGGGGCGGCGTCCGCGAGGGGCAGAGCGCCTTCCAGCACCTCCTTCATCAGCACGATGCGCCCGCGCGGGGAATCCATCTCGTCGCCCAGCAGCGCGTAGGTCGGGCAGGCGGGCAGGCAGAAGCCGCAGTGCACGCAGGCGTCGACCGCGTGCGCCATCACCTCGCCCTGCGGCCCCAGGGCGGGGACGGGGATGTCGTGGTTCACGGGCTGGCCCTCATGGGAGGCAGGATAGGCGCCTGCGCTGAGGCGCACAGGGAGATATGTAGGAGATTGCGCCTGAGCGCGCCGTCCCTTACCCCCGCCGCACCTGCGCCAGAATCCCCGCCGCGATCTCCTCGACGCTGGCCGAGGTGGTGTCGCGCACCGGAATGCCCGCACGCGAGAAGAGACGCTCGGCGCGGCGGACCTCGTGCTCGCACTGCTCCAGGCTGGCGTAGCGGCTCCCGGCCTTGCGCTGGGTGCGGATGGCGTGGAGGCGCCGGGGGTCGATGGTCAGGCCGTGCAGCTTGGCGCGGTGCGCTTCGAGCGGGATGGGCAGCGCCTCGCGCTCGAAATCGTCCTCCGCAAGCGGGTAGTTGCTGGCACGGACCCCGTGCTGGAGGGCCAGAAAGAGGCTGGTGGGGGTCTTGCCCGCCCGCGACACGCCCACCAGGATCACGTCGGCCAGACCGTACTGGCGGTCGCCCAGGCCGTCGTCGGTGGCGAGGGCAAAATCCAGGGCGTCCATGCGGGCCAGGTAGCCGGTCTGGTCGTGCATGTCGTGGTAGCGGCCCACGCTGCGGGCGGCGGCCTCACCGAACTCCTCCTCCAACGCGCTCAGCCCGGGACCGAGCAGGTCGAACAGGCGGGCAGGCGCGGCCTCCAGCTCGCGCAGCACGGCGGCTTCGGTGATGGTCGTGAAGATCAGCGGACGCTCGCCCCGCTCGGCCAGGGCCGCGACCTCGCGCGCCACCCCCTGCGCGGCGGGCACCGAGGCGATAAAGGAGCGCTGGAGGTATTTCAGCGGTTGCCCCGGAAAGTGCGCCAGCAGCGCGCGGGCGGTGTTCTCGGCCGTCAGGCCGGTGTGGTCCGAGACGATCAAGACGGTGCGGGCGGGCCGGGTCATAGGGGTCAGGGTGACACGCCGCGCGCCCTACCCAGCGGCCCCCTCCCCAGAACCATGAAGGCCCTGTCCCCGCCGCCAGGACAGCGCCAGAGCCACCCACGGGGTAAGCTGAGCGCGCCATCCAACACCAACCCCCGCCGCTTCCACGCCGGGAAGCCTCGCCAGAACGGAGAACGCGCATGGACATGATTCGCTGGTTCCAGACACTAAAGATGACCGACGTAGAGGTCGTGGGCGGCAAGAACGCCTCCATCGGCGAGATGATCCAGGGCCTCGCGGGCGCCGGGGTCCGGGTCCCCGGCGGCTTTGCCACCACCGCCGACGCCTTCCGCGCGTTCCTAAGCCAGAACGGGATTGAGCAGCGCATCAATGCCCGCCTCGCGGCGCTCGACGTGAACGACGTGGTCGCCCTCTCGGACGCCGGGCGCGAGATTCGCGGCTGGGTGGAGGGGGGCGAGTTGCCCGCCGAGCTGGAGCAGGCCATCCGCGACGCCTACGCGCAGATGACGGCGGAGGCGGGCGGCACCGAACCCGACGTGGCCGTGCGGTCCAGCGCGACGGCGGAGGACCTGCCCGAAGCCTCCTTTGCCGGGCAGCAGGAGACCTTCCTGAATGTGCGCGGCATCGACAGCGTGCTGCACCATGTCCGCCTCGTCTTCGCCAGCCTGTACAACGACCGGGCCATCTCCTACCGGGTTCACCACAACTTTGAACACGCGGACGTGGCGCTCTCGGCGGGGGTGCAGCGGATGGTGCGGACCGACCTGGGCGTGTCGGGCGTGGCCTTTACCCTGGACACCGAGAGCGGCTACCGGGACGCGGTGCTGGTGACGGCGGCGTACGGGCTGGGCGAACTCGTCGTGCAGGGGGCCGTGAACCCCGACGAGTACTTCGTGTACAAGCCCGCGCTGAGGGCCGGGAAGCGGGCGGTACTGCGGCGAACGCTGGGCAGCAAGGCTCGCAAGATGATTTACGCCGAGGGCGGCGGCGTCGCGTCGGTGGACGTACCGGAAGCCGAGCAACGCCGCTTCTGCCTGTCCGACGAGGACCTCACCGAACTCGCCCGGCAGTGCGTGACCATCGAGGAACACTACGGCCGCCCGATGGACATCGAGTGGGGCAAGGACGGGCGCGACGGGCAGATCTACATCCTGCAAGCCCGGCCCGAGACGGTGCAGAGCCGCACCGGGCGCACGCTGGAGCGCTTCGAGCTGGGCGGCCAGGGCGAGATTCTGGTCGAAGGCCGCGCCGTCGGCAACCGCATCGGCGCGGGCACGGTGCGGGTGGTGCGCGACGTGGCGCAGATGGATCAGGTGCGCGAAGGCGACATCCTCGTCGCGGACATGACCGACCCCGACTGGGAACCCGTGATGAAGCGGGCCTCCGCCATCGTGACCAACCGGGGCGGGCGCACCTGTCACGCGGCGATCATCGCGCGGGAGCTGGGGATTCCGGCGGTCGTGGGCACCGGGAACGCGACCCGCGAGCTGGAAAGCGGCGCCCAGGTCACCGTCTCCTGCGCCGAGGGCGACACCGGGTACGTGTACGCGGGCGAGCTGCCCTTCAGGGTCAACCGCGTCGAGCTGGATGCCATGCCCCCCGTCGCCATGAAGATCATGATGAACGTGGCCTCGCCCGACCGCGCCTTTTCCTTCGCGGCGCTCCCCAACGAGGGCGTGGGGCTGGCCCGCGTCGAGTTCGTGATCTCCAACGTGATCGGGATTCACCCCCGCGCCCTGCTGGACTACCCGAACGTGCCCGATGACGTGCGGGCGCAGATCGAGGAGAAGACCGCCGGATACGCCTCCCCCCGTGACTTCTTCCGCGAGAAGCTGGCCGAGGGCGTGGCGACCATCGCGGCGGCCTTCGCGCCCAAGCCGGTGATCGTGCGCCTGAGCGACTTCAAGAGCAACGAGTACGCCCACCTGATCGGCGGCCCCGCCTACGAGCCGCACGAGGAAAACCCGATGATCGGCTTCCGGGGCGCTTCCCGCTACCGCTCACCCGACTTCGCCGCCGCCTTCGCGCTGGAGTGCGAGGCAATCCGGGAGGTCCGGGACGGCATGGGCCTGACCAACGTGCAGGTCATGATTCCCTTCGTCCGCACGGTGGGCGAGGCGCAGGCGGTCATTGAAGTGCTGGAGCGCAACGGCCTGCGCCGGGGCGAGAACGGTCTGAAGGTCATCATGATGTGCGAGATTCCTTCCAACGCGATTCTGGCCGACCAGTTCCTCGAACACTTCGACGGCTTTTCCATCGGGTCGAACGACCTGACGCAACTCACGCTCGCCCTCGACCGCGACTCCGGGCTGGTGGCGGACCTCTTCGACGAGCAGAACGAGGCAGTGCTGGCACTGATGAGTCAGTCCATCGCCGCCGCGAAGCGGGCCGGGAAATACATCGGCATCTGCGGGCAGGGGCCGAGCGACCACCCGGCGCTCGCGCAGTGGTTGATGGAGCAGGGGATCGACTCGGTGAGCCTGAACCCGGACTCGGTGCTGTCCACCTGGCTCTCTCTGGCGGGGGAGCCGGAGGTCGCCCGAAGCTAGCCCCGTCCGGTCCTTTCACTTCCCAGGCCAGCCTCCGCGCCTCGCGGGCCAGCACTGCCCCTGCTCAGCCGCGCCGCTCGTCGATCAGGGGCGGCTGGCCCAGGGTGACGCGGGCGAGGGTGCCGCCGCCCGGCGCGTCCTCCAGGGTGACGTCGCCGCCGTGCGCGCGGGCGTAGCGGCGGGCCAGCGAGAGGCCCAGACCCTGGCCGGGCGTGAGGCCCTGCGGCCCGCGCTCGAAGGGCAAGAACAGCCGCGTCCGCTGCTCGGCGGGAATCCCGGGGCCGTGGTCGCGCACCGTGATCTGGGGGGGCGCGCCGGGAACCGGGGCCGCCGCGCGCTCGACGGCCACCTCGACCGGCCCGGCGCTGTATTTCAGGGCATTCTCGATCAGGTTCTCCAAAATCTGCCGCACCCGCCCGGGGTCTACCGGCCAGACCACCGGGGGCGCGGGCACCCGGACCTGTACCCGCCCTCCGGCCAGCCGCTCGGCCAGCCGCCGCAGGTCAGTGGGCGCCACCCGCAGCGTCACGTCGAGGTAGAGGTCGTCCAGACGCGACAGGTCGGCGCGGCTGGCGAGTTGCAGGGCGCTGTCCTCGACCATGCCCAGCAGGTGCTGCCGCTGCTCGGGGGTCTCGGCCCGGCGCAGCAGGTCGCTGGCGAGCAGCAGCGCCTGGAGGGGACGGCGCAGTTCGTGGCTGGCGAGACTGAGCGCCTCGCGCTGGCGGGCCTCGCGGAGCGCCCGCCGCTCGCGCTCGGAGCGCCACAGCAGCAGCGCCCGCCAGATCAGCAGCATGGACAGCACGCCGGTGGCGAGGGCCGTGAGCAGCAAGGCCCGGCGCATCTGATTGAAAGCCTCCAGATACGCCTGACCCCGCGCGTTGGCGAGGTTCTCCGCCTGTGCGTTGAGCTGCACCGCCTGACGGGCCGCCGCCGCCACCGAGGCGGGCGTGTCGCGCTCCAGCAGCGCGCGGACCTCGGCCAGCCGCGCGTCCCCCTGGCCCTCGACGGCCTTCAGCTCTGCGAACTGGGCCGGGGTGTGCAGGCTCGACAGCGCCCGGTCCCGGATGTCGCGCCGCTCGGCGGGGTCCAGCGCGGGGTCGAGCCGGGCGACCTGGTACTGCTGCACGTCCTGGGCCAGCCCCTGGTAGGCGTACAGCGACCAGCCGTCGCCGCGTGCCAGCAGGGACTGGTGGGCGGGTTGCGTGGCGACCAGCAGCAGCGCGACCGTGACCAGCGCGGGCAGCGCGGCCAGCAGCGCCTCGCGCAGGCGCACGCCCGGCGGCACCCGGTGCAGCTTCGCCGCCGTCTGGCCGCCGCTGCCCGGAATCACGGGGCGGCAGTGACGCGCTCGACGAACCACACCCACGCCGAGCCGTACAGCCGCGCCGGAAAGCGCTGCGGATCGGGGGGCAGCACCACGGTCAGCGGGCCTTTTTCCAGCACCGGGATCGGGCGGCCCCCCGCGCTGTGCGCGAGCATGATGGGAGCGGCCAGATAGTCGCGGGCGCGGATGGTCGTCACGTACCCGTTGCTGGCATACAGCCGCATGTCGCGCCCCGCGAAGCCGCCCAGCGCCGCGAGATCGCGCAGCGGCACCCCCTCGTAGCTGAAGGTGCGCTGAAGCTGGGCGTGCCGGGTGGTGTAGCGCACGGTGGGCAGCGCCAGCAGCTGGCTGCGCGTGAGCGCCTGAGCACCTGCTTTGCCCTCCAACGTGAGCAAGACGCGCTCGCCCGGCTGCGCGGCGGGCAAGGGGCGTCCCGGACGGCTGTAGGAAAAGGCGCTGCCCTGCGGCGCAGGCACGGAGCGGGCCGCCGCCCCGCTGCCCGCCGCAGGACGCGCGCCCCCCAGCGGACTGGCCGCCCCCAGCGCGGCGAGGCAGACCAGCAGGGCCAGCGGCAGGCGGACTGGTGGGAACACGGCCTACTCTAGAGCGCGGAAGGCCAGCGCCTCAAGAGACCGCCTCGCTTGCCCCGGCCCCTCCCCACCTCGGCGCAGCGCCGCCCTCATGAAAGCGGGATGTGGCGCCCCACCCCGACCGCTGGACGGGCCGTCAGGCCGCCGTCATCCCCGGCAGAGAGAGTGGGCGCATGAAATACTTCACATCTTCACTGCTGCTGGGGACCCTGCTGGCCTGCGGCGCCAGCGCCTCGCCGGTGATCAGCGCGCAGAGCATCATCGTGAATCCGGTGCCCACCAGCCTGAGCGTGCGCGTCTGGACCGACCGGGACCTGGGCGGGCGGCAGGTGCCGAGCTACGCGCCCGGCGAGCGCATCCGGCTTTACACCAGCGTCAATCAGGACGCCTACGTCTACCTCTTCAACGTGGACCCGCAGGGCAGCGTCGATCTGGTCTTGCCCAACAAGTACCAGGGCGGGGCCAACTTCCTGAAGGCGAACACCACCCGCGCCTTTCCCGCCGCGAGTGACCCCTTCACCTTTGACATCGCGGCCCCCTACGGGGTGAACAAGGTGCTGGCCCTGGCCAGCCGCAGGCCCCTGGACCTCGGGGAGATCGCCACCTTCAAGACGCAACCCAACAGCTTCGCCACCGTGGGGGTCAAGGGCCAGCAGCAGCTCGCGCAGGCGCTGAGCATCGTGGTCACCCCGGTGGATCAGCAAAGCTGGATCAGCGACACGGCGCTGTACAACGTCGCCGCGCCCGGAGCGCAGGCCACGGCGGCGCCGCTCCAGACGCCCGCCCCGGCGGCCAGCACCCCGGCGCGCGGCGCCCCGATCCAGCCGCTGCCGGGCACGCCCACCGCCAGCGCCCTGTCGGTCACCGTCAAACCCGCCGCGCCCCAGCCTGCGCCGCTGCCGGGAGGCCGCGAGTGGCGGACCACGGTCGAGCGCCAGGGCAGCCTGAGCAGCACCTATGCCGAGTACGCCGCCCGCCTGAAGGCCGAAGGCTACAGCCAGGTCGGCAGCAAGCAGGCCGGCAACCACATCCGGGGCGAGTTCCGCAAGGGAGAGGGCCGCGCCACCCTGGAGGTCAAGCAAAAGGGCCGCCGTTTCGAGGTCACGCTCAGCCGCCGCTGACGCCCGGCACGCTGCGTCCCCGGCCTGCCCAGACGGCAACGCGCCCCTCTCCGGCCGGGAGCAGGGCGCGCGCGGGCCCGTGGGGGCCGGGGACGCCCCTGACACTCACGGCGGGTACCCGGCCGTGGCAGACTCGGGGCATGTGGACAGCGGCGTTCTGGGGGTTGGTGGCGGGGGCATCCCTGCTGCTGGGGGGCCTGCTCGGGCTGTACGCCCCCGCCAGCCGGCGGGTGGTGGCGCTGATCATGGCCCTGGGGTCGGGGGTGCTGGTGAGCAGCGTGGCCTTTGACCTGATGGACGAGGCGTACGGCGCCGCAGGGCTGGACGCGGCGGCGGGCGGGCTGCTGCTGGGCGCCGCCGCTTTTTTTCTGGGCGACCTGGCGATCAACCGCGCCGGGGGCCTGCACCGCAAGCGCAGCGGGGGCCAGCAGGCGCAGGGCAGCGCCCCGGCGATCGTGCTGGGCACCCTGATGGACGGCATCCCCGAATCGGTCGCCATCGGGGTCAGCCTGCTGGCCGGGGGGAAGGTCGGCTGGGTCTTTGTGGCGGCGGTGTTTCTCAGCAACATCCCCGAGAGCCTCAGCGCCAGCGTGGGCCTCAAGCGCGCGGGCCACGCCCCCCGGCAGATTCTGCTGCTGTGGACCGCCATCGCCCTGGCGAGCGCGGCGGCCGCCGGACTGGGGTTCGCGCTGCTGCGGGGCGCGGACCCCAACCTCACGTCCGGCATCCAGGCTTTTGCCGCCGGGGCGATCCTGACCATGCTTTCCTCGACCATGCTGCCCGAAGCCTTTGAGGAAGGCGGCCCGGCGATCGGCCTGGCGACGACCGTGGGCTTCTTGCTGGCCTTCAGCCTCCGCCACCTGGGTTGAGTCGGCCGAGTCCGGTCGGCTGGGCTGCTGGCCCGGTCTATCTGGCGTGGGCGGCTTTCCAGTCAAGGGCAAATTCCTCGTAGTAGTCGCGGACGCTCTCGGTCGCCAGGTCGGCCAGCGCGCCTACGCCTGCCACGCTGCCGTACCCCGACACCGACCAGAGTTGCAGGTGGCGGGCGGTGAGGGTCCGGTTGCCCAGGCTGACGCGGGCCTCGCCTGGCACCTCGAGGCTGAGGTCCAGCGTGTACAGCAGCTTGCCGTCCCTGGCTTCCGAGGCGGTCACGGTGAAAATCTGGGCGACGGTGCAGGTCTTGGGGTCGCCGAAAGGCAGGCCGTACAGCGTGGCGTAGCGCGCCAGCCGCTCGTCCACCGCGACGGCGAGGTCCTCGTCTTCCTGCTCGTCCACGTACACGTAGGCGATCGGCGGGCAGAGGTCGGCGGCGGTGAGGCCGCGCAGGTTGCCCTGCTGGTGCTCCGCGTGGGCGGTGCTGGGCAGGGCGGCCAGGGCGGCGAGCGTGAGCAGGGCACGGTTCATGACGGCAGTCTACGGGCCGGGGCGAGCGCCGCCGACCTGTGCGGAGGCGCGCCGGGGTCCGCCGCGAAGGTCTCCCCGGTCACCGTCTGCTAGGCTGGGGCCTCTCCTCCCTTCAGGCAGCCTCCGCTGGGCCGCCTGCACACCTCTGACCAGCCATGCCGATGTCCCCGCGTTTTGCCCTGCGCCGGACTTCCCTGCGGGGAAGAGGTCCGGGGCGACTGCTCAACCAGCGCCGCGCCCCCTGAAGCGCCCTGGCCTGCGCCCACGCGGCGCGGCGGCGCGCTGCCCGGCGGCGTCTGAACCCAGTCCTGTTGAACCTGGCCCTCTCTTTGCCTTTTCCCCCACCTCTGTGCCCGCACCCCGGCCCTGTGGAGGCCCCATGACCAGATCCCGCACCTCCAAAAAAGCGTCCAGTCCCGCAGCCAGCTCGGCCGCGCCCGACCCGGCCCTGCCTGACCCCCACGCCGCCGGAGCCGCCGCCTACGCCCAGGCCGACGCCCAGGGCGAGCTGTTCCAGCTCATCGCGCCGGACGGCACGGTGACCCACCCGGAGCTGCTGCCCGATCCCGCGACCCGCCTCGCCCTCTACCGCCAGATGCGCCGGGTCCGGCACTTCGACGAGCGGGCCTGGGTGCTGTACCGCACCGGGCGCATGGGCGTCTTTCCGCCCTACGGCGGCATGGAAGCCAGCCAGGTCGGCACCGCCGCCGCCCTGACGCCCCAGGACTGGCTCTTTCCCACCTACCGCGACACGGGCGCGGCGCTCGCCTACGGCCTGCCCATTCCGCAGACCCTGGCGTACTGGCGCACCAGCCCGCACGGCTGGGCGATGCCGCAGAACCTCAAGATCCTGCCCTTTTACATCCCCATCGCCACCCAGTACCCGCACGCGGTCGGCGCTGCCCTGGCCGAGGCGCGGCAGGGCACCCGCAACGTGGCGATGGCCTTTATCGGGGACGGCGGCAGCTCGGAGGGCGACTTTCACGAGGCGCTGAACTTCGCAGGCGCGCTGAACGCCTCCTGCGTCTTTATCCTCCAGAACAACGGCTGGGCGATCAGCGTGCCCACCCGCGCGCAGACCAAGGCGACCAACCTGTCCCGGCGCGCCGACGGCTACGGCATTCCCGGCGTGCGGGTGGACGGCAACGACGTGCTGGCGACGTGGCACGTCACCCGCGAGGCGGTGGAGCGTGCCCGCCGGGGCGAGGGGCCGACCCTGATCGAGACCGTGACCTACCGCATCAAGCCGCATACCCTCGCGGACGACCCCAGCCGCTACCGCACCGACGCCGACAACGCGGGCTGGGACGCCAAGGACCCGGTGACCCGTCTGCGCGCGCACCTGCTGGCCGGAGGCCACCTGACCGAGGAGGAGGACGCGCAGCTCACCCGCGAGATCGAGGCCGAGTTCGAGGCCGCGCTGGCCGAGGCCGACGCCTTCCCCGAGCCGACCCCCGCCGAGATTCTCGACCACGTCTTTGCCGAGCCGACGCCGCAGCTTGCCCGGCAGCGCGCGCAGATTCTGGCGGAGGAGGGGGCGTGAGGGGGGCTGCGCCCGTGAGTGGGAAGTGGGTGGGAAGTGGAAATGGCGCCCGGCCACTGCCTTGGTCCAGCCTCCCCCCCTCTCTTCAGGACCAGCAAGCGAGCCACTGCCCACCCCCCACTGACCACTCCCCGTCCTCCGAGGTTTCCGCATGACCGCCACCGTGACCGCCCTCCGCACCATGACGATGGTCGCCGCCATCAACGACGCCCTGGCGCTCGCGCTGGAACGTGACCCCGCCGTCCACATCTTCGGGGAGGACGTGGGCGTGATGGGCGGCGTCTTTCGCGCCACCGACGGCCTGCAAGCCCGCTTCGGGGCGGCGCGCGTATTCGACACCCCGCTGGCCGAGGCCGGCATCGTGGGTATGGGCATCGGCATGGGGCTGGCGGGGCTGAAGCCGGTGGCCGAGATCCAGTTCGCGGGCTTCCTGTACCCGGCGCTCGATCAGGTCCTGTCGCACCTGGGCCGCTACCGCCACCGCACCCGCAGCCGCTACCACCTGCCCATGGTGGTGCGCGCGCCCTACGGCGGCGGCGTCCACACGCCCGAGCAGCACGCCGACTCGCCCGAGGCGATCCTGGCCCACACCCCCGGCGTCAAGGTCGTGATCCCCTCGACGCCCAGAGACGCCAAGGGCCTGCTGCTCGCCGCCATCGAGGACCCCGACCCGGTCTTCTTCTTCGAGGCCATCAAGCTCTACCGCAGCGTCAAAGAGGAGGTGCCGGAGGGGCACTACACCATTCCGCTGGGGCAGGCCCGGGTGGTGACCCAGGGCGACGACGTGACCGTGATCACCTACGGCGGCATGGTCGAGGTCGCCCAGAAGGCCGCCGCCGCCGCGCAGGCGCACGGGATCGGCGTGGAGGTCATCGACCTGCGGACGCTGGTGCCGCTGGACACCGAAACCCTCCTGGCGAGCGTCCAGAAGACGGGCCGCGCCGTGATCGTGACCGAGGCGCCGCGCACGGGCGGCTTTCACAGTGAGATCAGCGCCGTTATCGCCGAGGAGGCCATCGAGTTCCTGCGCGCGCCGGTCGTGCGCGTGACCGGCTTCGACGCGCCGTACCCCCCCTTCACCAGCGTGGAGGACGTGTACCGGCCCCATCCGGTGCGGGTGGCGCGGGCGATCCGGCAGGTCATGAACTACTGAGAACGCGGGCAGCGGCGCGCGGGCGAGAAAGGAGCCTCTGGCCGCGTCCCGCGCGCCGCACACTGCGTCCCAGCGCACGTTTGCGCCTCAGCCCCGGATCATGAAGCGCGGTGAGGATAGGAGGCGATGCGTCTTCCTGGCCTGCTGCTGACCGCCGCCCTGCTCGCGGGGACGGCGGTGTTTGGCATTGACCGCTTCCGCTCGTCCGGCGAGGAGAGCGGGGGCACCACTCCGGTGGCCGCCACGCAGCAGGTGCCTGCCCTCCCGCCTGCGGCCTCCCCGGACCCGGCGCCGCCCCCCACCACCGGGCCAGAGGAAGCGCCGACGCCTCCCGCGCCGGACCCCCAGCCGCAGCCGCCTGCCGCAGCCACCCCCGCTCCTCTGCCCGCTTCCGCGAAGGTGGGGAACGTCCGGCACGAGTACCAGCGGCTGAACAATTGCGGCCCGGTCACGGTCGGAATGGCGCTGAGCCGCTGGGGCAGCACGCTCGACCAGTACGACATCGCGCCCCGCCTGAAGCCCACCGCCGGGGACGTGAACGTCTCCCCCGACGAACTCGCCGGGTATGCCCGCTCGCAGGGGATGAAGGTCCACCTGGGGGTGAACGGCGACCGGGCGCTGCTGAAACGCTTGCTGGCGGCGGGTTTCCCGGTGATCGTGGAAACCTGGTTCGTGACGCACGACTCGGGCGGCATGGGCCACTACCGCCTGCTGACCGGCTATGACGACGCCGCGCAGAGCTTCGGCGCCCTGGACTCGTACCTGGGACCGCTGAAGATGCCCTACGCCCGGTTCGACGAGTTGTGGCGGTCCTTCGGGCGCACGTTCCTGGTGGTGCATCCCCCGGCCCGCGTGTCCGAGGTGACGGAGCTGCTGGGTGCCCGCGCGGACGCGGCGGCGGCCAAGCAGGACACGCTGCGGGCCGCCCTGGCCGAGGCCGAGCGGCGCGGTGACGCGGTGGGCTGGCTGAACCTGGGGCACGCCAAGCTGGGCGTGGGAGACGCGCGGGGGGCGGCGCGGGCCTTTGATCAGGCGTTCGCGGCCTCGCCCGACCCCAGCCTCGATCCGACCCGCCCGGCGCGGGTGGTGGGCGGGCTGCCGTGGCGGGCGCTGTGGTACTCCTTCGGGCCGCTGGAGGCCTACACCCGCACCGGGCGCTATGCGGACGTGCTGCGGCTGACCGCCGGGGTGCTGCGTGACGCCCCCGCCCACGAGGAAGCGCACTACTGGCGTGGGCGCGCCCTGAGCGGCCTGGGCCGCGCGGCCGAGGCGCAGGCCGCCTACCGGGAAGCGCTGCGGCTGCGGCCCGGGTACGCGGCGGCGCGGGAAGCGCTCGTCCGCCTCTGACCGCGGCCGTTGCCCACGCCCGGCGGCCCCCCGGACGGCAGTGTTACGCTCCCCGCATGACGCCCGCCGACGCCCGCCTCCCCACGGAAGCTTTTGCCCGCGCCCGCGCCTTCCTGCTGGAGCGGGGCCGCCCGCTGGACGCGGCCCGCTTCCGGCACGCCTTCGAGGACGCCCCCGCCGGGGAGGTGCTGGCGGCCCTGGGCGCCTACCAGAACCCCGGCGGCGGGTTCGGGCATGCCCTGGAACCCGACGTGCGCGCGCCCCAGAGCAGCGTGCTGGCGACCTCGCAGGCGCTGGAGGTGCTGCACGGCCTCGGGGTCCCCGCTTCTGAGCCGCTGCTGGCGGGCGCGGTGGAGTGGCTGCGCGCGGGGCTGGAGGTGGAAGAAGACGGCTCGGTCTGGCCCTTCCTGCCCCTGGAGGCCGGGGCGCACCCCCACGCGCCCTGGTGGAGTCAGGCGACCCCCGGGCAACTCGCCCGGACCTTCGGCGGCTTTCAGGTCAATCCGCGCGCCGGGATCGTGGCGCGGCTGTGGCGCTGGCCGGAGCGGCTCCCTGGGGGGCTGCTGGCGCTGCTCACGGTGGAAACGCGCGACGCGATCCTGGCGGGACTGGAGCCGGACGACGTGAACGGGCACCGCGTCGCGGCCACCTTCGCCCAGACGCCCGAGGTGCCGGGGCTGCACCGCCAGCCGGTGTTGGAATACCTGCGCGACGTGCTGCCGGGCCGGGTGGCCCGCACCCCGGACGCCCTGGCCGGCTACGGTCTCAGCGCCCTGCACGTGGCCCCCACGCCGGCCTCGCCGCTGGCCCCGCCACTCGCCGAACCCCTGGCCGCCGCCCTCACGCACCTGCTGACCTCGCAGGGAGAGGACGGCTCCTGGGCGCCCAACTGGGACTGGGGAGGCCAGTTTCCGGACGCGTGGCCGCAGGCGGAGCTGGAGTGGCGCAGCGGCCTGACGCTGGAGGCCCTGCTCACGCTGCGCGCCTGGGGGCGGCTGGAAGGGGACTAAGCCGGGGTAGGGGCCTCGCGCCTTCCCTCCGCCTCTACCCCACCCGCCCCCTCCCAAATCGGAGCCGCCCCACCAGCGCGGTGGGGCGGCCCGGGTTGCCGGAGGTCTACTTCTTGGGCGCCTCGATGGTCTTGACGGCCTTGCC
The DNA here is from genome assembly GCF_014201885.1 of Deinococcus budaensis. NCBI lineage: Bacteria > Thermotogati > Deinococcota > Deinococci > Deinococcales > Deinococcaceae > Deinococcus > Deinococcus budaensis. The sequence goes on from NZ_JACHFN010000009.1 coordinate 43,402, forward strand.
GCCCGCGCGGGCCGGAGCCTTTTGCACGGTCTGCCCGATTGAAGCGGTCTCGCGCTCGACCTGCTTGTTGATCAAAACCTGCTGCACGATGCCGATCAAGGTGGACAGGATGATGTAGATCGTCACGCCCGCCGGGAAGGTCAGCGCGAAGTACAGGAAGATCAGGTAGATGAAGGCCTGCTGCCGGAACATCTCCGGACTCTTGCGGGTCATCACGTACAGCTGCCCGATGTTCACGATCAGGTAGACCAGCGCCAGGATATAGAAGGGGTCGGGGATGGCGAGGTCGGGCAGCCACAAAAAGCCGCTGTCGAACTCGAAGTTGCGGATGGTGGACCACAGCGCGATCAAGACCGGAAAGGGCAGGAAGGTCGAGAAGCAGCCGGCCGGATTGAAGTTGTGGTCGCGGTACAGCTGCGACATCTCGGTCTGCATCGCCCGCTGCGAGTCCGGATCGCGCTTGTCCTTGTACTTCTCCTGAATCTCCTTGATCTTGGGCTGCATGACCTGCATCCGGGCGGTCGTGCGGCCCTGCGCCTGCATCAGCGGCCACATGATCAGCCGCAGCAGCACCGTGAGCAGCACCAGCACCAGCCCCCAGTTGCCCACGAAGCTGTAGAGCCACTCCATCAGCTTGACGATCTGGAGGCTGATGCGCCCGAAGAAGTTCGGCTCGAACAGCCCCGGCAGCGTCGAGTACCCGCTCTGGTACAGGTGAATCAGCTCGTTGCGCCCGCCGTAGACTTCCAGGTTGCTGTCCCCCTGGAGGCCCACGCGAATCAGGCCCTGCTCGCCGCCCGTCAGGCTGGCGTCGGCGCGGGTCTGGCCCTGGGGCCGCACGATCAGGGCGTGCGCGACCTGGCTGGGGTTTTCCTGAAGCGCGGCGTAGAGGATGTTGTCCACGGTCAGGGTGCCGCTGCCCTGCACGGCGGCCGGCTGCCCGCCCACCGGCACGGCCTGCACGCGCGGGTTGTCGGCCTTGCCCAGCCCCGGAAAGAGCATGGTGTAGCTGCCCGGCCCGCCCTCCAGCGCCGTCCGCACGTCCACCTTGTAGTTGCGCGGGTGCAGGGTGACCGTCTTGGTCACCGTCACGCCGTTCTGGGTGTAGCGGAACAGGGCGTCCTGGCGGTTTTGCCCCAGGTTCTGGCTCAGGCGGGGCCGGGCGGCCTGGGCGGGCGCGGCGGGGTCGAGGCCCCCTCCCTCCAGCGCCAGCGCCTTGCGGTCGCCGACCATGTTCACGATGCCGCGCTGCTCGCGCAGGGCGCTGAAGTCGTAGCTGCCGTCGGGGCGCTGCTTGATAAAGGGCGTGCCCGCGTAGCTCTTGACGTACCAGCCGATCACCTCGCCCCGGGCGTTGAACACCACGTCACTGAGGTTGCTGGTGGCGATGAACTCGTCGCCGGGGCGGCCGTCGAAGTCGGCCGTGATCCATTCGGGCGTGATCGCCTTGCCGAAGGTGGGAAGGGGGCCGGTGGTGCCGCAGCCGGTCAGCAGCAGCGCGCCCAGGGCCGCGAGGGGAAGCAGGATTCGGGTCTTCATCAGGGTGTCTTTCTGGAGGAGGTCGCCGTGCGCGGAAACTGCTCCGGCACGGGGTCGAACCCGCCCGGCACCAGCGGGTTGCAGCGCAGCACGCGCCACGCGGCCAGCCAGCCGCCCTTGAGGGCGCCGTGCCGCTCGACGGCCTCCACGGCGTACTGCGAGCAGGTCGGAGTAAAGCGGCAGGTCGGGGCCGGTTTGCGGGGCGAGAGGTGGCGCTGGTACCCCCGGACGATCCGCACCAGCCCGCGCGAGGCGGCGCTCACGGCTGCTCCTGGGTGGGCGGCGTCATGGGGGCAGGTACGGCCCCGGCGGCCTGCGGGTTCCCGCCCCGGCCCGTTCCCGCCGCCGGGGCGCCCGCCCGGCGCTTCACGCGCCCCGGCACCTGCGCCAGCACCCGCGTCAGCGCCGCCTGAAGGTCGGGGAACGGCGCGCTCAGCACGGCCGGGTTGGGCATCAGGATCGCGCGGCAGGGCGGCAGGCCGCCGGGCAGCGTCCGCAGCGCCTCGCGCACACGGCGGCGGGCGCGGTTGCGGTCCACCGCGCGGCGCAGGGTCTTTTTGGGCACCACGATCCCGATGATGGCGCGCGGGCGCCACGCTTCACCGTAGCGGGGACGGTAATCGGTGACCCGCAGGGTCAAGAGGGGGTCGCGCAGCGCCGAGCCGTGCTGGCGCACCCGCCGGAACTCGCGGTCCCCGGTCAATGGAGCCAGCGCCACCGGACGGCGGCGGGGCCGTTCCTGCGTGGCGCTGGAGGGATCGGGATCTGTGATGGCCTGCTCCTGGCCGCGAGACTTACTCGTCGCTGACGGTGAGCTGGTGACGGCCCTTCGCGCGGCGGCGCGCGAGGATGTTGCGGCCCGCCTTGGTCTTCATGCGGGCGCGGAAGCCGTGGGTCTTGGCCCTCTTGCGGACGTTCGGCTGGTAGGTACGCTTCATGACTGTGCTCTCCTTCTTCGCGGCGCGGCCTGCCGACCCCCCGCGCGACACTGCCCCCCTGGGAGGGCAAACTCCGGAAGTGTATCACGGGGGCGGGGCAGGCGGGAAGGGTGTGGTCAGGGCCTTCCCAGGTGAACCAGAGCCTTCCCGGGTGAAGAATCGAAGGGAGCCGTCCCGCGAAGCCGGGCGCGCCGCAGGAGGAGCCATGCTGCCAGAGGCAGGAACGACACCAGAGGCGGGAAAGACAGCCGTGCTGATCGCCGGAGCCGGGCCGACCGGCCTGCTGCTGGCCTGCGAGTTGCAGCGCCTGGGCACCGAAGTCCGGATCGTGGACCCCAAAGACGGCCCGACGCGCGAGTCGCGGGCCTTGGTCGTGCAGGCACGCAGCCTGGAAATCTACGATCAGCTGGGTCTGGCGGCGCAGGCCGTGCAGGAGGGTCGTCCGGCCCGCGCCCTGCGGCTGTGGAGGGCGGGGCGGGAGCGCGGCGCCCTGACCTTCGGCTTTCCCTTCGGTCCGCTGGGCCGCGGCCAGACCCCCTATCCCTTCCTGCTGGTGCTCGAACAGAGCCGCAACGAGGCCCTGCTGGAGCGCAAGCTGCGGGAGCTGGGCGGTGAGGTGGCGTGGGGGTGGCGGCTGGAGTCCTTCGAGGAGCCGCGCGCAGACGGGCCTCTGCGCGCACGGCTGGTCGGCCCGGACGGCGAGCGCCGCGACCTGGACGTGGCCTACCTGTGCGGGGCGGACGGCGCCCACAGCCCGGTCCGGCACGCGCTGGGCACGCCTTTCGAGGGGACCCGCAGCCCGCGCACGCTCTTCGTGGCCGACGTGACCGCGAGCGGGAAGCTGGACGCCGCCGCCCTCAATCTCAAGCTGAGCCGTTCCTCGCTGCTGCTGGCCTTTCCGCTGCCCGGAGCGGGCCACTACCGCCTGGTCGGCATGGCGCGCGGGCGCGAGCTGGACGGCGAGGCGCCGACCTTCGGGGCGGTCCGGCCCCTGGTGCAGGGCGTTTTCGGCGTCACGGTGAGCGAGGTGCGCTGGTTCTCGCGTTACCGGGTCAGCCACCGGGTCGCGCGGCGCTTCGGGGCCGGGCGGGTCTACCTGCTGGGGGACGCGGCGCACGTCCACAGTCCGGTGGGCGGACAGGGCATGAACACCGGGCTGGGCGACGCGCACAACCTCGCCTGGAAACTCGCGGCCGTGGTGCGGGGGCAGGCGGACCCCGCCCTGCTGGCGAGCTACGAGGCCGAGCGGCGGCCCTTCGCCCGCACGCTGGTGCGGACCACCGACCGCATGTTCGGCCTGATCTCGGCCGAGCATCCGGCGGCCCGCCTGCTGCGGGGCCTGCTCCCGGTCCTTGTGGGGCGGGTGCTGGGCGCGTCCGGTCCGCTGGCGGAGCTGGCTTTCGGCACCCTCGCGCAGCTGCGCCTGAGTTACCTGCACAGTCCGCTCAGCGTGGGACGGGCGGGCCGGGTGCGCGGCGGGCAGCGCCTGCCCTACGTGCCGGGCAGCGGCAACTTCGAAGCCCTGCGGCAGCCCGGCGCCGCGCTGCACATCTACGGGGTGCCCACCCCCGCCGCCGTGGCCTGGACCGCGCGGCGGGAGGACGTAGCGCTGCGGGTCTTTCCCTCCTCCCGCGCCGCCCGCCGGGCCGGGCTGGCCGAGGACGCTGCTTACCTGGTACGCCCCGACGGGTACGTGAGTGCGGCGCAGGCGGTCTTCGACCCGGCAGCGCTCGACGAGGTGCTGCGGGCGCGCTGGCATTGGCGGACCCCGGCCTCCTCTTCCGGCCGGACCGCGCCTGTGATTCCCACTTCACTGTGACGCCCGAGCTTGCCGCCTCCCCCCCCGCCGCGCTACTAATGGCGGGAAATGCGCGACGCCCTGTGGACTGCCCTGAAGACCGTGAACGATCCCGAGCTGCACCGCGATCTGGTGTCGCTGGGCATGATCGAGCGTGCGGAGGTCGAGGGCCGGGTGGCGCACGTCAAGGTCAACCTGACCACGCCCGCCTGCCCCCTCAAGGGCAAGATCGAGGGGGACGTGCGCGCCGCCGTGCTCTCGGTGCCCGGCATCGAGGACGTGGCGGTGACCTTCGGGGCGATGGTGCGCACCGGGGGGCAGCCCGCCCTGCCCGGCGTCAAGCACGTGCTGCTGGTGGGCAGCGGCAAGGGCGGGGTGGGCAAGAGCAGCGTGGCGGTCAACGTCGCGGCGGCGCTGGCGCGCGACGGGGCGCGGGTGGGCCTGATGGACGCCGACGTGTACGGCCCCAGCGTGGCGCACATGCTGGGCGAGGGGGGGGCGCGCGTGACCGCCAACGCCGAGCGCAAGATGCAGCCGCTCACGGCGCACGGCCTGCGGTTTCTGAGCATGGCGAACCTCTCGCCCGCCGGGCAGGCCCTGGTGTGGCGCGGGCCGATGCTGCACTCGGCCATTCAGCAGTTCCTCAAGGACGCCGCCTGGGGCGACCTCGACTACCTGATCGTGGACCTGCCGCCGGGCACCGGGGACGTGCAGCTCTCTCTGACGCAGACCATCCAGGTCACGGGCGCCGTGATCGTGACCACCCCGCAGGACGTGGCCCTCATCGACGCGGCGCGGGCCATCGACATGTTCCGCAAGGCCAGCGTGCCGGTGCTGGGTGTGGTGGAGAACATGAGCTATTTCGTGGCGCCCGATACTGGGCTGACCTACGACCTGTTCGGGCGCGGCGGGTCGCGCAAACTCGGCAGCCTGCCCATGCTGGGCGAGGTGCCCATCGACGTGGCGGCGCGGCAGGACGCCGACGCGGGGCTGCCCACCGTGCTGGCGCACCCCGAATCCACGGCCGCGCAGGCGCTGACGCAGGTCGCCCGCAACCTGGCGGGCCGCGTGAGCGTGCAGGCGCTGAGCGACCTTCCCGAACAGCTGCCGGTGCTGTGAGATGACGGCCGTGCCTGCCCCGGTTCCGGCGTCCCCGCCGCCCGCGCCCGAGCGCACCAAGCAGCGGTTGCTGGAGCAGCTCAAGAGAGGCGGCCCGCAGACGGTGCAGGACCTCGCGGCGGGGCTGGGGGTCAGCGTGCCCGGCGCGCGGCGGCACCTGTGCGACCTGCAAGAGCAGGGGCTGATCGAGACCCGCACCGAGCGGCCCGGCGGGCGCGGACGGCCGCAGCACGTCTTCCTCCTCAGCGACCGCGGCGAGGCGACCTTTCCCAAGACCTACTCGACCCTGTGCGTGGACGTGCTGCGGCATATCCAGGACCTGTACGGGGCGGGGGCCGTGTTGCAGGTGCTCGACGCCCGCAGCGCGGAACTGGCGGGGCGGCTGGCCGCCGAGCTGCCCCCTGGCCTGACCCTGGCCGAGCGGGTCGAGCGCGTGGCCGCCTGGCTGACCCGCGCGGGCTTCGACGCCGTGACCGAGCCGGCCGGGGAGACCGGGGAGACCGGGGGACCGCCCGTGCTGGTCAAGCGCAACTGCCCCAACCTGACGGTGGCGCGGCAGTACCCACAGCTGTGCCAGAGCGAACTCAACCTGCTGGCGCAGGTGCTGGGTGCCGGGGTCGTCCGTGAGACGCGCATCGCCTGCGGGCAGGGCCGCTGCCGCTACCGGATCGGGCCTTGAGCACCCGGCCTGCCCCGGCGGTCCGCGCGGCCGACCCCTCGGTTCCGGGGCCGCTCTACAGCTTGGTCGCCTGGCCGCCCGAGGCGCTCGACACCTGGCTGCGGCGCACGCAGGAGCGGCTGGGCGTGCGGGGGTTCGGCGCGCCGCACCTCAATCTGCGCGCGCCCTTTCAGACGGACCTCACGGCGGCGCAACTCGTCGCGGCCTTCCGGGCGGCGCTGCGCGGCGCGGGACCCTTTGAGGTGCAGGTGCGCGGCTGGAAACGCCTGCCCCACCTGCTCTTTTTGGAATTCGAGCGCACCTGCGCCCTGCGGGAGCTGCACGCCCGCGCGCTGACGGTGGGGCCGTCCACCCGCGCCCCGCACGACGGCGAGGGCTACACGCCGCACCTGACGCTGGGGCTGGGCATCCTGCCGCGCGCCGAGGACGAACTGTGGGCCGAGGTCCAGCCCCTGGTGCCGCCCGTCTCCCGCTTCGAGGTGGGCGTCTTGAGTCTGACCCGCGAGGAACGCGGCGAGGTGCAAGAAGTGCATACCTTTCCGCTGGGCGAGGGCGAAGCGCCCCGCGCCGTGCCGCCCACAGGCGCGGGCGCCGAGCAACACCCGGCGCCCGAGTCCTGAAGCTGCCCCCGGCGAGGCCCCCCGCTTTCAGGCGGTGGCGGGCACCTTCAGCAGCGGCGCGAGCGCAGCCTCGAAGCGCTCGTATCCGGCAAAGTCGAGCTGCTGCTCGTTGTCGCTGAGGGCCGTGGCGGGGCTGGGATGAACTTCCACGTGGATGCCGTCGGCGCCCACCGCCAGCGCCGCCTTCGCCAGCGGAATCAGGAGGTCGCGGCGCCCGGCGGCGTGGGTCACGTCCACGATCACCGGAAGGTGCGTTTCCTGCTTGGCGAGGGCCACCGCCGAGAGGTCGAGCGTGTTGCGGGTCCACTTCTCGAAGGTGCGGATGCCGCGCTCGCAAAGGATCACTTCCGGGTTCCCCTCCGAGAGGATGTACTCGGCGGCGTAGAGCCATTCCTCGATGGTGGCGCTCAGGCCGCGCTTGAGCAGCACCGGGCGCCGGGCGCGGCCCACCTCGCGCAGCAGGGCGAAATTATGCATGTTCCTGGCCCCGACTTGCAGCATGTCGGCGTGCTCGGCCACGACCTCCACGTCGCGGGTGTCCATCACCTCGGTCACGAAGAGCATGCCCCGCTCGCGCGCGACCTGCCCGCCGATCAGCAGGCCGTCCACGCCCATCCCCTGAAAGCCGTAGGGGCTGGTGCGCGGTTTGTAGGCGCCGCCGCGCAGGATCTTGACCCCGCGCCCGGCCAGAAAGGCGGCCGTCTGCTCCATCTGCTCGGCCGACTCGATGGAGCACGGCCCCGCGATGATCACGGGCGGCGCGTCCCCGCCGATCCGCACGCCGTCGATGTCGAGCACGGTGTCCAGCGGCTGCACCTTGCGCGAGACCAGCAGCTGCTTTTTGTCGTTGCTCTCCTCGAGGTCGAGGCTGGCCTTGAAGATTTCCTTGAACACGGCCTTGACGGCGGCGTTGGTGAAGGGGCCGGGGTTGAGGCGCTCCAGCTCGCGGAACTGCTGCTCCTCGCGGGCGGGGTCGTAGTGCTGCGGGCGGCCTTCGAGGCTCTTGGCGCGGCCGATCTGCGCGACCACCTCGCCGCGCCGGGACAGCAGGGTCAGCAGCTCACGGTTGATCGCATCGACTTCCGAGCGCAGGTCGTCAATGCTGCGTTGACTTGGGGTCATGGCCGCAGTGTAGGGAGGCGGCCGGGGGGGGCGCCCCCAGACTGCTAGTCAAATGAAAAGAGTTGTCCAGGTCCGGGGTCAGGCTGGGGGGGGGGGTCAGCCCGGGGTATTCACCATGTGCGCCGCGACCCGGGAGAGCGCCGCGTACAACTCGCGGGCGTCGGCAGGCGCGATTCCGGGCGTCTCGCGCAGCGCGGCGTTCATGCAGGCCAGCCACGCCCGGCCCCGCGCAGGCGTGACCGCGTGCGGCAGGTGGCGGGCACGCAGCCGGGGGTGGCCGTAGCGCTGGTGGTACAGCGGCGGCCCGCCCAGAAAGCCGGTCAGGAAGGCGAGCTGCTTTTCGGCCGTCTGGGTCAGGTCGGCGGGAAAGATGGGGGCGAGGTCGGGGTCCAGGGCGACCCGGGCGTAGAAGCGCTCCACCAGCGCGGCGAGCGCGTCCGGGCCGATGCGGTCGTAGAGACTGCCCGATTGATTCAGTTGCATGGGCGCGGTCATGCGGCCAGGCTAGCGCGGCGGCCACCCGGACAAAGGAGCGGCAGGCCGTCGCCCCCGCGCCCTTTCCCCCGGCTTACCCGCCCCGGCTCCGCCCGCGCCCGCTCAGCTCCACTGCCACACGGCCGGTTCGTACTCGTAGGCCCCGCCGATCACGCGGCGCAGGTGCCCGATGGCCGGGAAGGGAAAGTGGTAGCCCGTGACCCACAGCCCCTCCTCCACCGCCGTGTTGAAGATGCGCTGGCGGGTGCGGGCGGCCAGCGGCCCGTCGGTGTCGAAGCCGATGTAGGCGCCCCGGTGCCTGAGGCTTAGCAGGAAGTGCCCCGCCGCGTCCCCGAAGACCATCAGCCCCTGGTCGCCGCTCTGGGCGCGCACGGCGAGGTGCCCCAGCGTGTGGCCCGGCGTGGCGACGGCCGTCAGCCCCGGCACGATCTCGGCGCCGGGCTGGATCAGCGTGAAGCGGTCGCGTAGACCGATCAGGTTGGCCTGCACCGCCGCGTTGGGACTGGCCTGGGTGGTCCAAAACTGGAACTCGGCGGCGCCCATCACGTGCCGCGCGCCCGGAAAGGTGGGCTGCCCGCCGGTGGTCAGGCCCCCGATGTGGTCCCCGTGACCGTGGGTGATGAACACGGTGTCGATGCTGGCCGGGTCGATACCGGCGCGGGCCAGATTGGCGAGCAGTTGCCCGTTCGCGCCGCCGCGCCCGGTGTCGATCAGCACCCGGTGGCGCCCGGTCTCCAGGACAACCGGGGTGAAGTGGTTGACCGTGTTCGTGGCGGGCACGTGGTACTCGGCCAGCGTGGCGGCGAACTCGGCCTGGCGGTCGGGGTTGGCGCCCCAGGTCGGCAGCAGCGCCGCCAGCGGAGCGGTGCCGTCGCTGACAATCACCGTGGTCAGGTCCCCCAGGCGCTGGCGGTAAAAGCCGTTGCCATTCAGCGGCCCGCTGGGGGCGGCAGGAGCTGGAGCCGTCTGGGCCGGTGCGGTCTGGGCCGGTGCGGTTTGGGCGCGGGCCAGCGGCGCGGCGGCCGTGACCAGCCCGGCGGCTCCGAGCAGGCGCAGGGTGTCGCGGCGGTTGAGCGGGCGGACGGACGCGGCGTCGGCGGGGTCGGACGGGGAGCGCGGGTCACTCATAGCAGGAAACCTCCAACAGGGGAATGTCCTTTGACATTAAACGGCCTGGGTCCCCCGGTGTGTGGCCTGGCCTGCCGAATTCCTTGAACCGGGTTTACCGGGGCGGGGGGGCGGCCTCGGCAGGCGCGGCGGCCTGCGCTTTGCCGCGCCGCAGCCCGTACAGGGCCAGCCCAGCCGACATGGCCGGGCCGCTCGCCAGCGCAAAGGCCAGGGTGCCCCAGCCCACCTGACCGCCCAGCGCCCAGCCCAGCCCCAGCACCGCGAGTTCGACGCCGCTGCGGACGCGCGCCACCGGCCAGCCGGTCACGCGGCTCAGGCCCAGAATCAGCCCGTCGCGCGGCCCGGCGCCCAGCCCCGCCGCCACGTAGGTCCCGGTAGCGAGGCCCAGCCCCGCCACCCCCAGCGCGAACTGCGCCCAGCGCGCGGGCAGCGCGGCGGGGTCGGGCACCAGCGGCCCCAGCACGTCCAGAAACAGGCCGATCAAGAGGACGTTGAGCACCGTCCCTGGGCCGAGGGGTTCGCGCAGCCGCAGCCGGGTGAGGGCCACGATCAGCACGCCCGTCAGGATGCTCACCCCGCCGATGCTCAGCGGCAGGTGACGGGTCACGCCGAGGTGAAAGGCCTCCCAGGGGGCCACGCCTACCCGCGCGTCGAGCATCAGCCGCAGGCTCAGGCCGTACAGGGCCAGCCCGAACACCAGGAGCGCGTACCTTCCCGGCCTCGGCAGGCGCGTGACGGCGGCGAGGGGCGCGCAGGGGCGGCGGGTCACGCGGGCGAGCGTAGCACTCCCCCGCCCGGCCCTGCCCGGCCTTGACCGTGGCCGTGTCTTAAGCTGCCCGCAGAGGCGGCTCACGGAGGGGGCAGGCCGCTTCCCCAGCATGAGGCAGGGCGGCTAGCCCACGCGGGGCCACCCAGGAGGCGGTATGGAATCCCAGATCAACGACACCCTCGAGGACACGCTGAGCGGCCACGACTGGCTGGAAGACGCGGCGGCGGCGGCGCAGCCCCGGCTGCGCGAGGCGCTGGCGCTTTTGCCGCCCGGCGTGGTGGCGTTCTTGCACGGCCAGCCGCTGGGCCATCCCCTCCACCCCATCCTGATTCACCTGCCGCTGGGAGGCTGGATCGTGGCCGGGCTGCTGGACTTTCTGCCGGGGCAGGGCCGGGAGTCCGAGCAGGCCGCCGACCGGGCGCTGCTGCTGGGCACGGTGGGCGCGGTCGGCGCCATCGCCGCCGGCTGGACCGACTGGTCGAACACCCGGGGCGAGGCGAGGCGCACCGGCCTGCTTCACGGCTCGCTCAACGAGGTCGCCTTTACCCTCAACCTCGCCTCGCTGTGGGCCAGAAAAAGGGGCAAGCGCGGGCTGGGCAAGGCGCTGTCGGGCAGCGCGCTGGCGCTGGCAGGTCTGGGCGGCTTCCTGGGTGGGCAGCTGGTCTACCGCCACGGGCTGGGCGTAGGCCACACGCTGGCGACGCCGCAGGGCTGAGGCGCCACGCCGCCTGCTCGTCTCCCCCTCCACGTTGCGCGCGGGCCAGCAGGCGGGCCGAGGTGGTCCCAGGAGGCTTGGTCCTGACGCTCCCCTTCGCCCCTCTGTGCCTGGCGCGCACCGCCCTTGGTCGCCGTCCGCGCAGAAGCGGGGGCGGCGCCGATTCCCCCTCTGAAGGAGCCTCGCCATGACGGACCCCGCCCACCCCACCCGGACTTTTCGCCCCGGCTCCGAACCTGGCCCGGGAGGTCCGGACCACCGGCCCCGCGGCACCTCGCCGCAGCCTGGTCCCGCCGAGACCGGCGACGGCGGCGGGACTGGCGCGGCAGGCGGGTCAGGCCCATGACCACGCCCGCAGTCTCGCCCACCCTGCCCGAACTGCTGCGGCAGAGCGCGGCCCTGCACCGCCACCTCTGCCCCCGGCAGGTGCTGGGGGCGCGCGCCGGGCTGCTGGCGGGCGAGTGGCTGGGGCTGGACTTTCCACGGGCCGACAAGCGGGTACTGACCTTTGTGGAAACCGACGGCTGCTTCGCAGACGGCGTGTCGGTGGCGAGCGGCTGCTGGCTGGGCCGCCGCACCCTGCGGCTGGTCGATCACGGCAAGGTCGCCGCGACCTTCGTGGACACCAAGACGGGGCGGGCGGTGCGCATCGCTCCCCGCACCGACCTGCGCGCCCGCGTGCGGGAAGCTCGCCCGGACGGGCAGAAGCGCTGGGACGCCTACCTGGCTGCCTACCAGACCTGGCCCGACGAGGCGCTCTTTGCCGTGCAGCCTGTGCGGGTCACCCTCGACCTCGCGGCGTTGATCAGCGTGGCGGGCCTGCGGACGACCTGCGACCGCTGCGGCGAGGAGATCGTCAACGGGCGCGAGGTCAGCGGGCCGGAGGGGACCTTGTGCCGCGACTGCGCGGGCGAGCGCTACTGGGAACCCGGCTGAGGTTCACCACACGTCCCCCTGCGAAAGTCGCAGCGCAGGTCAGCGGCAGCTGGAAGTCGAGGTCCCCGGCGGGCGCGTAGACCAGGACGCCGCCCGCCTCCTCTGGCGTGGGGACGATGCCCCCCGGCGTCCTCACGCCGAGCGGCCCCCGCCGCACGTCCCAGCCCGCTGCCCGGTGCAGTGCGAGGCCCTCCTCGCTGGCCGCAAGCGCCCCGAAGTCGTGGCCCCGCGCCACCTGAAGGTTCACCCGCCGCAGGATGGCCCGGCCGATCCCGCGCCGCTGCACCTCCGGGTGCACCCCCCCACCGCCTCGAGGTAGCCCACCCGCCGGGGCGTGTCCCCGACCAGCAGGGTCCTCTGCACCAGGGCCGCGTGCCCGACCAACTGGCCCTCCAGCCAGGCGAGGGTGTGCAGGCCCCCCAGCGCGTGGTCCCAGTCGTCCTCGCTGAAGTCGTCGCCCAGCAGCGCGCGCAGGGCGGCGCGGGCGGTCCCCGGCAGGTAGGCGGTGTGCCGTACGCGCAGCGAGAGGACAGGGGAGGTGGGCATGCCCGCACCCTCGCTCGGTCCCGCCTGCCTTTCGTCTGGCGCTCCGCGTGGCCCCAGACACGGGAAGGGTGGGGGCACAGCCCGCCCAAGGCAAAGGGAAAAACACCGTCCGAAGACAGTGTTTCATCTGGTGGAGGCTAAGAGATTCGAACTCTTGACCCTCCGCTTGCAAAGCGGATGCTCTCCCGCTGAGCTAAGCCCCCTCAGCGCCGCTCAAGGTAGCAGAGTGCGCCCGCCGGGGCAAGGGTCCGGCCCCGGCACACCCCTGCTGAGCACTGAACCGACCGGGGGGGACGGCGCGCCCTTCTTGCCCCATCCCGAAACGCTAGTCTGGACGCACCCCGCATGGCTCTCCTGTTTCGCCGCCCTCCCCTCCCCCCTTTTCCAGCGGGGGGCCTGCTGGTCGGCGGGGCCGTGCGCGACTGGCTGCGCGGGGTGGCCCCGCGAGACTACGACTGGGCGGTGCCGGACCCGGCGGCGGCGGCGCGCGGACTGGCCGCGCAGCTGGGCGGCTCTCCCTTTGCCCTCGACGAGGAACGGGGCTACTGGCGGGTCCACGCCCCGGGCGGCGTGCAGCATGACCTTGTGCCGCTGCTGCCGGGGGACGTGACGGCCGACCTGCGGCGGCGCGACTTCACGGTGAACGCGCTGGCGCTGACCCCACAGCGCCGGGTGCTCGACCCCTGCGGCGGGCGGGCCGACCTGCGGGCGCGGCGGCTGCGGATGGTCTCGGAGGCCAACCTGCGCGCCGACCCCCTGCGCGCGTGGCGGGCCGCCCGCTTCGAGGTCACGCTGGGGTTCCGGCTGGAGGAGGCGACCGGGCGGGCCGCGCGGCAGGCTGCCCACGACCTCGCGGCGGGCGTGCTGCCCCGCCCCGCGCCCGAGCGGGTGCGCGACGAGATGCAGGCGCTGCTGGCGCACCCGGACGCCGCGCGCGGGGTGCTGCGGCTGGAAGATCTCGGCCTGCTGGCGCTGACCCTCCCCGAGCTGCGCGAGGGGATCGGGATGGTGCAGGGCGGCTTTCATCACCTCGACGTGTTTCACCACGGGGTCGAGGCGCTGCACCAGCTGCTGGCGCGTTTCCCCGACGCCGACCCCGCCCTGCGCTGGGCCACCCTGCTGCACGACGTGGGCAAGCCGCGCGCCCGGGGCGTCAACCCGGCAACCGGGCGCACCACCTTTTACGGACATGACCGGATTGGGACCGAGCTGACCCGCGAGCGGCTCACGCGGCTGCGGCTGCCCTCGGCCACGGTGGAGCGGGCGGCGGCGCTGGTGCGGGCGCACATGGCGCAGCTTCCGGCGGGCGAGCGGGAAGCCCGGCGTTTTGTCCACCGCCGCCGTCCGCTGCTGCCTGACCTGTTGCGGCTGATGCTGGCCGACCGGGAAGCCTCGCGCGGGCCGGACAGCCACCCCGCCGTCCGGCACGCCTACATGCAGGCGATAGACCGCGTGCTGGCCGCGCTGGAAGAGCAGCCTGCCCCTCCGCCCCCGCTGCTGACCGGCCGCGACGTGATGGCGCTGCTGGACCTGCCCCCCGGCCCAGCGGTCGGGGAGGCGCTGCGGGCCGTGGCCGAGGCGCAGGCGCTGGGCGAGGTGACCAGCCCCGAGGAGGCCCGCGCCTTCGTGCTCTCGCGGCAGGCCTGACCCGGCGGCGAGCGTGAAGCACGCCGCTCTCCCTCCCCCTACTCAGGCGGCCTCCCTCGGGCGCACTAGGGCTGCCCGGCCTCCAGCAGCCCGGCCAGACGGTCCCAGGTCTCGGTCACGCCCTGCACCATGCCCATGTCCATCACGGTCTTCAGGGCCTCTGCGGAGTCGTAGGCGGCGCGGTTGGTGACCCGGGTCGCGCCTCCCTCCACCTCCGTGAACGTCAGCGTCACCAGGGTCGGCGGCAGGTCGGGGTTGATGTTGGCCTCGGCGTCCGAGAAATAGTCGGTGTAGACGAGGCGTGCGGGCGCCTCAATCTCCCGGTAGAGGCCCAGTCCCCAGGACTCCAGGCCGTAGAACTCGCCCTGGGCGGGGTCCGTACACCTCATGCAGTAGTGCCATCTGCCGCCCGGCCGGAGGTCGACGGTGCAAAAAGGCACGTCCCAGCCCTGGGGCGCCCACCAGCGGCGCAGGTGCTCGGCGTTCGTAAAGGCGCCGAAGACCAGCGTGCGGGGCGCCTTGAACACACGCTCGAGGACAAGAACCTGACCGCCTTCGACGGCCGAACGCGTAAGGGACGTGGCGTGACTGGTCATGGCAACCTCTCTGTTGAGGGGGAGACTTGGCGGCTGGGCGTCTCGGCGGGGGCGTCGGCGGGCGGGTCTGCCGGGGCGGCCGCGTCCTGAAGCTGCTGGACATACCCTTCCAGCCGGTCGAAGCGGCCTTCCCAGAGGCCCCGGTAGGTCTCCAGCCACCCGTCGAGGTCCTGAAAGGGTTCGGCCCGCAGCGCGTAGATGCGCCGGTTGGCGGCGGGCTGGACGGCCACCAGCCCCGCCTCGCTCAGCACGCGCAGATGCTTGGACGCCTGGGGCTGGCGCAGCTGGAGCCGCGCGGCGATCTCCCCGACCGTCAGCGGCTGCCCACTCAGCAGCTCGACGATCTGCAACCGGTGCGGTTCGGCCAGGGCGCTGAAGGTCGCGGCGTTCAGCAACGTGTCCTCCTTTCTCCAGGGAAGTCCCCGGAACTGGAACTATTATTCTATATCTGGAATATTCCTGTCAAGTGATATAGAGTCTTACGTGCTCGCCCAGCTGGACAAGGACGGCGGGCCGGGTCAGGGGCTATGCTTGCGGCTGCATGTCGCCCTCCGAACAGCCTCACCCCAGCACCCCCGAGTGGGTCGCGGACGCCGTCTTCTACCAGATCTTCCCTGACCGCTTCGCCCGCTCGGGGCGCGTGGGGGGCTTGAGGCTCCAGCCCTGGGGCAGCCCGCCGACCCCCGACGGCTACCAGGGCGGCGACCTGTGGGGTGTTCTGGAGCGGCTGGACCACATCGCCTCGCTGGGCGTCACCGCGATCTACTTCTGCCCGGTCTTTCAGTCGGCCTCCAACCACCGCTACCACACCCACGACTACTTTCAGGTGGACCCCATGCTGGGCGGCAACGCGGCGCTGCGGGCGCTGGTGGACGCCGCCCACGCCCGGGGCATCCGGGTCGTGCTGGACGGGGTGTTCAACCACGCCAGCCGGGGCTTTTTTCAGTTCAACGACCTGCTGGAACAGGGGGAAGCGAGCGCCTACCGCGACTGGTTCCACGTCGAGGAGTGGCCGCTGCACGCCTACGACGCCGCGCAGCCCGCGAACTACCAGGCGTGGTGGGGCATCCGCGCGCTGCCGAAGTTCAACACCGATCACCCCGCCGTGCGCGAGTTTTTGCTCTCGGTGGGCGAGTACTGGATGCGCTTCGGCGTGGACGGCTGGCGGCTCGACGTGCCCAACGAGATCGACGACGATCCGTTCTGGCGCGAGTTCCGCCGCCGGGTCAAGGCCGTGAACCCCGACGCTTACATCGTGGGCGAAATCTGGGGCGACGCGCACCGCTGGCTGGCGGGCGACCAGTTCGACGCCGTGATGAACTACCACTTCACGCGGCCCTGTCTGGGCTTTTTCGGGGGGCGCACGATCGACCACGCGCTGAACGAGGTCAGCGGCATGGGCCGGGTCGAAGCCCTGGACGCCGCCGCCTTCGCCCGCCGCATCGGGGAGGTCACGCGGATGTACCACCCCGAGATCGTGCGGGCGCAGCTCAACCTGCTGGGGTCGCACGACACGGCCCGCTTTCTCACGGCGGCGGGGGGGGACGCCAGCGCCTTCCGGCTCGCCAGCGTCTTCCAGATGACCTACGTGGGCGCGCCCTGCATCTACTACGGCGACGAGATCGGCCTCCCCGGCGGCCCCGACCCCGACTGCCGCCGCGCCTTTCCCTGGGACGAGGCGAGCTGGGACCGCGAGACGCTGGGACTGCTGCAACGGCTCACGGCCGCCCGCCACGCCACCCCCGCCCTGCGCCGGGGCGAGCTGCGCTT
This sequence comes from Deinococcus budaensis, assembly GCF_014201885.1. Classification (NCBI taxonomy): domain Bacteria; kingdom Thermotogati; phylum Deinococcota; class Deinococci; order Deinococcales; family Deinococcaceae; genus Deinococcus; species Deinococcus budaensis. The sequence continues at coordinate 59,819 of NZ_JACHFN010000009.1, forward strand.
CACGCACGCGGCGGGCGAGGGGCTGGTCTACGCCCGCGAACTGGACGGGCAGGCGGCGTACGTCGCCCTCAACGTGGCCCGGACCCAGACTCGCCTGCCGCTGACCGGGGTGCGGCCTGGCGTGTACCGCGACGCCCTGAGCGGGCAGACCTTCGACCTTGGGGGCGACACCGAACTGGACGTGCCTGCGCGGGGCGCCGTGGTGCTTATTCCAGCCTGAGTGGGGCAAAGGGCGGGGAGGCACATCAACCTCCCCGCCCGCTCTCCCTGCCTGCCCTACCCCTTCACGCCGCCGCTGGTCACCCCCTGGATGTAGGAGCGCATCAGGAACGCGAAGAGCAGCACCAGCGGCACCGCCGCCAGCACGTAGGAGGCCATCAAGGCCCCGTAGTTCGGGGTGATGGCCGTCGCCGCCCCGCCCCCCTGGAAAGTCACCAGCGCGACGGGCAGGGTGCGGTGGCGCTCGTCGAGCACCAGCGAGGGGAGCAGATACTCGTTCCACACCGGGATCAAGCGGATGATCGCCACACTGACCAGGACCGGCAGGCTGACGGGCAGCACGATGCGGCGCAGCAGCGCGAGGTGCCCGGCGCCGTCGAGCCGCGCGGCTTCGAGCATGTCGCGCGGAATCGCCTCAAAAGCCGCCCGCAGCACCAGGATGGCGAAGGGCTGTCCCACCGCCACCGTCGGCAGGATGATGGCGAGGTAGTTGCTGGGCAGTGTCAGGGCCTGAATCTGCACGTACAGCGGGATCAGGGTCAGGAACTCGGGCACCAGCAGCAGCGCGAACGTGAGTCCGAACAGCAGGTGCCGCCCCGGGAAGTCCATCAGCGCGAAGGCGTAGGCGCTGAGACTGGCCAGCACCAACGTCGCCAGCACGCTCACGCCCGTCACGATCACCGAGTTCACCAGCGGTCCCTGAATCTGCGCCCAGGCGACCGCGTAGTTCTCGGGGTGCAGCCGGGTGGGAATGTTCAGCAGGTTCTCGGCGTACTGCACCCGGTCCTTGAAGGAATTGACGACGCTGAAATACAGCGGAAACAGCGCCAGCAGCCCGAAGACGATCAGCAGCGCCTGGCGCAGCACCTCGCCGGGGGTCAGCCCCACGCGCTTCACCGGTTCCCCCGGCCGAGCAGGCGCGAGAGGCCCGTCAGGGCGACGACCACGATCATCAGCAGCACGGCCATCGCCATCGCGTAGCCGTACTCGCCGTCGCGGGTGGCGGTCTGGTACATCAGCAGGGCCGGAACGGTGGTCGCGAAGCCGGGGCCGCCCGAGGTCAGCACCAGCGGGCTGATGAAGTACTGCACGTTGCCGATGATCGCCAGCAGCGCGATGAGGCCCAGTTGCGGGCGCAGCAGCGGCAGGTCGATGCGCAGCACCCGCCGCCAGCCGGTCGCCCCGTCGATCCGGGCCGCGTCGAACACCTCGTCGGGGATGTTCTGAAGTCCGGCGTACAGCAGCAGGAAGTTGAAAGCGTCCACGTACGGAAAGCCCAGGAAGATCAGGCTCAGCAGCGCCGTGTCGGGGTCGCTGAGCCAGTCGTGCCGCAGCCCCTCCAGGCCCACGGCGCCCAGCAGCGCGTTGAGCAGGCCGTCACTGCGGTAAAAGGCCCCCCACACCAGCAGCAGCACCAGCGACGGAATCACGATGGGCAGCACGAACAGCGTCCGGTAGGCGTACTGCCGTTTCTTGCCGCGCAGGTGAAAGATCAGCTCCGAGATCAGCAGGGGCGGCACCACCGCCAGCAGGAGGCCCAGCCCCACCCAGATCGCCATGTTCAGGGTGGCCTGCCCCATCACCGGGTCGGTCACGGCCCGCTGGAAGTTCTCCAGCCCGGTGAAGGTGGGGACGTTCAGCCCGTCCCAGTCGGTAAAGGCCCGCGTGATCGCCGTGTAGGCCGGAAAGTACGAGAAATACCCCACCAGCAGCAGGGTGGGCAGCAAAAACAGGTAGGCGGGCCAGCCCCCACGCAGCCGCGCGAGCAGGCTGCGCCGGGAGGCGGGGGCGGAACGGAAGCCGGGCAGGGCGGTCATGGGGGTCCTCCGGAAACAACGACACCGGGCCGGAAGCGTGCGCGGCGGCACTCCTTCCAGCCCGGCGGGGTCAGGCGACCCGGCGGCGCAGCCAGGGGGTTCTGGGCCAGGTGTGGCTGAGGGTGGTCAGCAGGTAAGGACGGTCACTCATGGGAAAGAGCACTCCTGGCGGCCCGGGACTAGGCCGCTCCACACTTGGCCGCTCAGTACTTGGACAGATCGACCTTGTTCTTGCGGGCGTAGTCGGCGGCGGCGCGGTCGAGCACCGTCTGGGCCTGCTGCTTGGCCTGGTCGAGCGTGATGTTGCCGCTGAGGTACAGCCCGAAGACGCGCTGCATGTCGCCCCAGCCCAGGTTGGCCGAGGCGTTCGCCACGCCGATGGAGCGCTCGGGCTGCTTGATCTGCGCCTGGATGGCCGCCGCGTCGAAGTTGCTCAGCGCGAGCTTGGCCGTGGTGCCCGGCCAGGTGGGCACGTAGGTGCCCTGCTCGGCGGTGAGGCGTTGCAGGTTTTTCGGCGTGCCGAAGTAACGCATCCAGTCGAGCACCGCCTGCGTCTTGCCCTTTTCGCGCATGGACTTGTTCGCCAGCGGCGTGCTCATGGCGTACTGGAAGCCGCCCGTGCCCGTGTAGGCGTTGGCCGTGTTCACGCCGGTCGCGTAGGGGCTTTCTTTTTTGGTCAGGCGCGGGAAATTAAAGGCCCCGACCGGGAACTTCACGCCCGCGTCCAGCATCTCGCGGGTCTTGTAGCTGCCCTCGTAGAGCATGGCTTCTTTCTGCCCCACGAAATCCTGAAAGGCGTCGTAGTTCTTGCCGGGGTCGGCGGTCAGGTAGTCCCGGGGCCAGGTGTCGGTGAACTGCTTCATGGTCGGCCACCACGACATGAAGCGGGGGTCTTTCGGCGTCAGGATGCCCTTGTGGATCGCGACGGCCTCGTCGAGCGGCGACTGGCCCGGCAGCCCGTCGTAGCCGGTGAGTTTGGCGTAGTCCTTGCTGTAGAGGTCCGAGAGGAAGTGGCGGCTCCACCACGGGTAGGCGGGCACGGCGTGCATAGGGTAGACCCCCGCCGCCTGAAGCTTTTTCGAGGCGGCGATCAGTTCCGCCCAGCTGGTCGGCGCCTTGCTGATCCCGGCTTTCTTGAAGAGGTCTTTGTTGTAGAAGATGGTGTAGACCACCCGGTCGCCGCTGAGGGTGTAGACGGCCCCGCTGGGGTTGCGGCCCTCGGCGAGCTGTGCTTTGTCCATCACGTCCTGCCAGGCCTTGTTGCCGGGAATGTAGGGGTTGGGCTGCCGGAAGGCGGGGGCGAGGTCGGCGGCCACCCCTTTGGGGAGGGTGGAATTCAGGCTGTAGGCCTGCGCCCAGTACACGTCGAACAGTTCGCCCGCCGCCGCCTTGACCCGGATCATGGTGTTGGTGTCGGGAATGGGCTCGGTGTGGAACTTGATCTTGATGCCGGGGTACTTCTTCTCGTACTCGTTGGCGATCTGCTGAAACACCTTGAGCTGGTTTTTCACGCCGGGAAAGTTCGGCGTGTAGTCGGCCGCGACCATGGTGATGGTGCCGCGCCAGGTGCCGGGGGCGGCGTGCGCGGCGGAAAGCAGGGCGCTGGAACCCAGCAGCAGGGCGGTCAGGGCAGTGCGGCGGTTCATGGGGCCTCCTGAAGCAACGGGACAGGACGAGTCACGGGGGGACGGATTAGACGGATTCAGGCAGCATAGGGAGGTCCCTCGGCCCCGAATAGTGCATTTCATACGTGATTGCCGCCGGACGGCGACCGCCCGGCAGGACTGGGGTGGGGCGCGGGCCGGTCAGTGCAGCGGCACGTGCCCCGGAAACCCGATCAGCAGGTCGAGCAGGTCCCCCACCATCGCCGACGCCGTGACCATCCCCCCGGCCCCGCCCCCGGCGAAGATCAGCGCCCCGCATTCCTCGCCCTCGTACACCAGCGCGTTGCGGCTGGCGGCCTCGTTGCACAGCGGGTGGGTCACGGGCAGGCGCTGCGGCGAGACGCGGGCGTGCCAGCCCTGCCCTTCCGGCCGCAGTTCGGCCACCAGCTTGTAGCGCTCCCCGGCTTTGCCCGCCTCCTGCACGTCCTCCAGCGTGACCCCCTCGATGCCCTGCACCTCGACCGCCGAGTAGGGGAAGTCGCCGTCGGCGCAGAAGCGGGCCAGGACGGTCAGTTTGTGGGCGGTGTCGAAGCCGCCGACATCCAGGGTGGGCGGGTCCTCGGCGTACCCGAGGGCCTGGGCCTGCGCGAGGGCCTCGGCGTAGCTCTTCCCGGCTTCCATCTGGGTCAGCACGTAGTTGCAGGTGCCGTTCAGGACCGCCTGGAGCCGGGTAAAGGTGCTGGCGCGCAGCACGGTGCTCATCGGGCCGATCACGGGGGTTCCGGCCATCACCGAGGCCTCGTAGTACAGCCGCCCGGCCAGGGCGTGCCCGCGCAGGTCGTCCCAGCACTCGGCCAGCAGGGCCTTGTTGGCGGTGATGACGGGCCGCCCGCTTCGGAGGTACGGCAACAGCAGCGCCAGCGGTTCCCGGATGCCGCCCAGCGCCTCGATCACCACGCTGCTCTCCTGCAAGAAGGCCGGGTCGCTGGTCAGGGGCGTGCCGGGCGGCACGTCGCGGGCCTTGGCAGGATCGCGGACCAGCACGCCGGTCAGCTCGATCTCGACCCCCAGGTCGCTGAAGATGTCCCGGCGCCTCTCCAGCAACCGCAAGACGTTCTGCCCCACCGTGCCGCAGCCCAGCAGCCCCACCGTGACCGTTCTCATGGGGGTGACTCTATCGCCTGGGCTGGAGCGCCCGCCCCCGGCCCCGGCGGCCCTGTCGTCTGCCTTCCGGTCGCCCCGGGGGGCGGCAGGTAGACTGCCCGCATGATGCCTGTGTTTGGTGGTTTTCAGTTTCAGGGGGCGCGCGTGGCCCCGCCCCCGGAAGTGTCCCCTTGAGTGGGGGCCGCCTGGAGGAGCTGGCGGCGGAGTTCGGGATGGTCGAGCGGGCGCTGGGCGATCCGGCGATGCTGGCCGACCCCCCCGCCTATGCCCGGCTGACCCGCCGCCACCGCGAGCTGACGCCGGTCGTGACCCTCTACCGCGAGCGGGGGGCGCTGGAACGCGACCTGGCGGGCGCCCGTGAGCTGCTCTCGGACCCCGATATGCGCGAGCTGGCCTCGGGCGAGGTCGCGGCGCTGGGAGCGCGGCTGGCCGAGCTGGACGCCGAGCTGGAGGTGCTGCTGCTTCCCAGCGACCCCGACGACCCCAAGGACGTGATCTTGGAACTGCGTGCCGGAGCCGGGGGCGCGGAAGCCGGACTGTTCGCCATGGACCTGCTGCGGCTCTACACCCGCTACGCCGAGGGCGCGGGGTTGAAAGTGAACGTGCTCGACGCCTCGGAAAGCGACCTGGGGGGCGCGAGCAAGGTCGTGGCCGAGGTCAGCGGGGACTTCGCCTTCCGGGCCTTCAAGTGGGAGCGCGGCGTTCACCGGGTGCAGCGCGTTCCGGCCACCGAGTCGCAGGGCCGCATCCACACCAGCACGGTGACGGTCGCGGTGCTGCCCGAAGCCGAGCAGGGCGAGGTGCAGCTCGACCTCTCGGAGGTCCGCATCGACGTGTTCCGCTCGCAAGGCGCGGGCGGGCAGGGGGTGAACACCACCGACTCGGCGGTGCGCGCCGTGTACCGCGCGGGCACCCCCGACGAGATCACGGTGGTCTGCCAGGACGGGCGCAGCCAGATCAAGAACCGCGAAAAGGCGCTGGTCGTGCTGGCCTCGCGCCTGGCCGAGCGCGAGCGGACGGCGCGCGAGGAACGCGAACGGACCGAGCGCGCCTCGCAGGTCGGGACCGGCGAACGCAGCGAGAAGATCCGCACCTACAACTACCCGCAAAACCGCGTGACCGACCACCGGCTGGAAGGCGAGACCAAGAATTTCGCCCTCGACGCGGTGATGGCGGGCGGGTTGAGTCCGGTGGTGGCGGCGCTGGGCCGCGCCGAGCGCGAGCGGCAACTGCTGGAGCTGGGCGAGGCGGACGGGGCCGGACGCGGAGACGGGCGGGCGAGTCATGGCGCGGCGTGACCTGCTGGTCGCCGCCGGGGTGCTGCGTGACCGCTTCGGGCGGGTGCTGCTGGTCGGCAACGACTGGCAGGGCCTCGGGCGGGTGCGCCACACCCTGCCCGGCGGCGTGGTGGAACCCGGCGAGACGCTGCTCGAAGCCCTCTACCGCGAGATCGCGGAGGAAACGGGCCTCAAGCTCACCGGCATCAAGCACATGGCCTACACGGTGCATATCGAGGACGAGCGCCGGGGCGAGCGCGCCATCGCGGTGGCCTTCGAGGCGACCTGGGAGGGCCTGCTCAACCCCGCCGACCCCGACGGCTTCATCGTGGAAGCGCGCTTTTGCACCCCCGACGAGGCCATCGAGCTGCTGGAATCGCCCCCCATGCGCGAGCCGCTGAGCGACTACCTGCGCACCGGGGAGCCGGGCCGCTTCTACGCCTTCAAGGGCTGGGACGGACGCGGGGGCCTACGGGTGCCGCCGCTGCGGGCCGAGTCCTCCCGGTGAGCGCGGCTGGGCCAGCCGCTGGGGCAGCGCCCTTCGCCCTGTCGTGGAGCGGCGGCAAGGACAGCGCCCTGGCCCTGCTGCGCGCCCAGGCGGCGGGAGGCCGTCCGCTCGCGCTGCTGAACATGCTGGACGAGGGCGGGGAGCGGTCGCGCTCGCACGGCCTGCGGCCCGAGATTCTGGAAGCGCAGGCGGCGGCGCTGGGATTGCCGCTCTGGACCGCCCGCGCCTCCTGGGCGGGCTACGAGCGCGAGTTCACGGCTCTCCTGCGCCGGGCTGAAAGCGCCGGGGCAAAGTCGGTGGTTTTCGGCGACATCGACCTCCAGGACTACCGCGACTGGGAAGAGCGGGTGTGCGCGGCGGCGGGGCTGCGGGCCGCGCTGCCCCTGTGGCAGGAACCCCGCCGCGCGCTGGTAGAAGAAGGCCTGCGCCGGGGCCTTTGCGCCCGGATCGTTGCCGTGCGTGAGGATGCGCTCCCCGCAGGGCTGCTGGGCCGCGTCCTGGACCCGGCGCTGCTGGACGAGATCGAGGGCCTGGGCGCGGATGCCTGCGGCGAGAGCGGCGAATACCACACGGTGGTGGTGGACGGTCCCGGCTTCGCGGCCCCGCTGCGGCTGCACGCTGGGGCCGTTCACCGCGCGGGCGGCGTGGCGACGCTCGACTTGCGGCTGGGCTGATGCGCGTCCTCCTGACCGGCATGTCGGGGACGGGCAAGTCCTCGGCGCTGGAGGAGCTGGCCCGGCGCGGCCACCGGACGGTGGACACCGACACGGACGAGTGGTCCGAATGGCTCACGGACCCGGAGGGCCAGCCCGACTGGGTGTGGCGCGAGGCCCCCATGCGGGCGCTGCTGACCGGAGGGGAAGCGGGCGGGCCGCTTTTCATGGGCGGGTGCAAGTCGAACCAGGGGCGCTTCTACGCCCTCTTCGACCGTGTGGTGCTGCTCAGCGCTCCGGCGGAGGTGCTGGGCTACCTGGAGACGGTGCAGCCGCTGCTGCGGGCCGGGGCCGACGCCGAACTCGATTCGGGCCGGTTGTCGGTCGCGGAACTGGCCGACGCGCTCGAAGCCCTGGCCCCGGAAGCCTGAAGCGCCGGGGCCACGAGGATTTACACTGCCCCCCGTGACTCTCCCCCCTCCCCTGTCGCTGACCGCCACCCCCGGCCGTCTGGACGCCGTGCTGGCTGAGCTGACGGGCGTGAGCCGCTCGCAGGTCGCCGGGTGGATCGCGGGGGGGCACGTGCAGGTGGGCGGCGTGGTCGCGGCCCGGGCCAGCCTGAAACTTAGGGGCGGCGAGGCGCTGACCGTGCAGGTGCCCCCGCCGCCCGACGCGACCGTGGCCCCCGAAACGGTCCCCCTCGACGTGGTGTACGAGGACGCCCATCTGATCGCGGTGAACAAGCCGCCCGGCATGGTCACCCACCCCGCCCCCGGCGTGACTTCCGGCACGCTGGTCAACGCCCTGCTGGGCCGCCTGACCCTGCCCGAGCAGCCCGGCGCCGAGGGTCCCGACGGCTACCGCCCCGGCATCGTTCACCGGCTGGACCGCGACACCAGCGGCGTGATCGTGGTCGCCAAAACGGTCGAGGCGCACGCGCGGCTGGCGGCGGCGTTCAAGGACCGCGACACGCGCAAGACGTACCTGGCGATTGCTGCCGGAATGTGGCCAGCCCAGGGACCGGTGCGGGTGGACGCACCCATCGGGCGGCATCCCACCGCCCGGCAGCGCATGACCGTCGGCGGCGCCCACCCGCGCGACGCGCAGACCCTCTTCACGCCGCTGGCCGCCCACCCAGACGGCCATGGGCGCACGCTGGCGCTGGTGCGCGCGCAGCCCCGCACCGGGCGCACCCACCAGATTCGAGTTCACCTCGCGCACCTGGGCAGCCCGCTCCTGGGTGACGCGGTGTACGGACGGGCCAGCGAGGTCATGCCACGCCACGCCCTGCACGCGCAGTTCCTGACCCTCCCCCACCCCGCCACCGGCCAGCCGCTGCACCTGCACGCGCCCACGCCCGACGACCTGCTCTCGGCCTGGGTGACGCTCGGCGGAAGCCTCCCCGCCGGGCTGGAGACGCCGCCGGAGTAGGGCGCGTCCTGGCTCCAGCCCTCCTCTGGCCCCCTTGCTTTTTGCAGGTGTACCGTGTACACTTCTTCTTCGTGCGCCGCTCCGGGACAGTCCCGGCGGCTGGAAGGTGCCCCCACTTTCAGGACATGCTGGATGCCGAAGCCTTGGCGTTTGCTGGTCACTGGGGCTGTGCTTTCCCGAAAGGACCACAAATGAACTTTGATCAACTGATTGCGCCCGAACTCGCGGCGCGTCTCGCCGAGCGCGGCATCACCGAAGCCACCCCCATCCAGGTCGAGGCCCTGCCTCTGGCCCTGAACGGCAAGGACCTGATCGGCCGCGCCCGCACCGGCACCGGCAAGACGCTGGCCTACGCGCTGCCCATCATCCAGAACCTTGAGCCGAGCCGTGAACGTGCCCGTCTGCCGCGCGCCATCATCGTGGCGCCGACCCGCGAACTCGCCAAGCAGGTGGCCGACGAGTTCTCCAAGAGCGGCGTGGGCCTCACCACCGTCACCGTGTACGGCGGCGCCGCCTACGCCCCGCAGGAAGGCGCGCTGCGCCGCGGGGTAGACGTGGTCGTGGGCACCCCCGGCCGGCTCATTGACCACCTGGAGCGCGGCAACCTCGACCTCAGCGCCGTGCAGTACGCCGTGCTGGACGAGGCCGACGAGATGCTCAGCGTGGGCTTCGCGGAAGCCATCGAGACGATCCTCCAGAAGACCCCCGAGGAGCGCCAGACGCTGCTGTTCAGCGCCACGCTGAACGACGACATCCGCCGCCTCTCGCGCAAGTACCTGCGCGAGCCGGTCGTGGTGGACATGGTCGGCGAGGGCAAGAGCCAGGCCGCCCAGACGGTCGAGCACCTCAAGGTCAAGGTGGGCCGCACCCGCACCCGCGTGCTGGCCGACCTGCTGACCGTCTACAACCCGGAAAAAGCCATCGTCTTCACCCGCACCAAGCGCGAGGCCGATGAGCTGGCCAACGAGCTGATTCACCGCGGCATCGAGAGTGAGGCGCTGCACGGCGACCTGGCGCAGACGCAGCGCGAGCGGGCGCTGGGGGCCTTCCGCAGCGGGCGCGTGGGCGTGCTCGTCGCCACTGACGTGGCGGCGCGCGGCCTGGACATCCCGGAAGTGGACCTGGTGGTGCAGTACCACCTGCCGCAGGACCACGAGAGCTACATCCACCGCTCGGGCCGCACCGGCCGCGCCGGGCGCACCGGCACCGCCATCGTGATGTACGGCGACCGCGATGGCCGCGAGATGCGGAACCTGGAGTACCGCACCGGCGTGCAGTTCCGCGAACGCGCCCTGCCCACCCCCAAGGAAGTGCAGGCCGCCAGCGCCAAGTCGAGCGCCGACCTCGTGCGCAAGGTGGACGCGGAGGTCGCCGGGACCTTCCAGGCCGAGGCCGAGCGGTTGTTCAGCGAGCTGGGCCTCGAAGCCCTGGCCCGCGCCCTTGCCAAGATCAGCGGCGTGAGCGAACCGGTCAAGGCCGCCAGCCTGCTCAGCGGTGAGGAGGGCCTGACGACCATCATCCTGCACGCCGAGCGCATGAGCGTGGCCCGCGCGGTCGCCGTGATCGCCCGCAACAGCGACGTGGACACCCGCAGGCTCGGTAAGGTGCGCCAGTGGCGCGGCGGCGCGGTGGCCGACGTGCCCACCGAGTACCTTGCCAAGCTGCTCGCCGCCAACCCGCTGGAGGGCGAGGTGCAGGTGGAAGTCGCCCAGGAGCTGCCCGAGCTGTTCGAGGCCCCGGCGCGCGAGGGCCGTCAGGGCGGGAGCTACGGCGGTGGCCGCGGCTACCGTGACCGCGACGAGGGCGGCTACCGGGGGAACCGGAGCGGCGGCTACCAGGGCGGCGGACGCGGCGGCTACGGCAACGGCGGCGGCGGCCAGGGCGGGTACCAGGGTGGCCGTGGAGGCTACCAGGGCGGCAGCCGCAACCAGGGCGAGGGTCGCCGCGAGGACTTCGCCGACCGCGAGTTCGTGCCCGGCGGACGCTGAGCCGAGCTGAAGAACCGAAAAGAAGGCCCCTACCGGGAAGGTGGGGGCTTTTTCCTATTCCTCGCGGCCTTCCGGCGCATAAACAAGCAGGTCGCCCGGCTGACATTCCAAGACCTCGCAGATGGCTTCCAACGTGCTGAAGCGCACCGCGCGGGCCTTGCCAGTCTTGAGGATGCTGAGGTTCGCCAGGGTGATCCCTACCCGCTCCGAGAGTTCGGAGAGGGTCATGCCGCGGTCGCGCAGCCGCTCGTCGAGCCGGACTTCGATGGGCATCAGACGGTCAGTTCCTCGTCCTGGAGCAGGTCAGCCACCTGCCGCATCACGGCAGCCAGCGCGAGCAGCCCCAGCCCCGGCAGCAGGGACAGAAAAGTACCCAGACCCCCGCTCAGCGCCAGGACGACGGGCGAAGCGCCGGGCAGCGTCTCAGTCATGTCCGCCGCACCCAGCCCCAGCGACAGAAACGCCTGACCCACCAGCACCCACCCGGTCCAGGTCAGGGCGCGGGCGGTGCCGTGCAGGGTCGTGGCCCGCGCCGCCCACCACAGCAGCCCCAGGGCCGGGAGGAGGAGAGCTACCGCTCCGGCTTCCGAGCGCCAATCCAACTCGGCTCCAGACTGCCAAGCCCACGCCGCGCCCAGGGCGACCAGCAGCGGCGTCCCCAGACACAACCCTTCCAACCAGCGCAACGCCTGACGTTGCATCACACCACCTCCCGGGCGCGGTCGCGCAGGCGTCGGCCCTCGTCCAGCCAGCCGCTCAGGCCGATCAGGAGGAGGGGAAGAGCCAGGCTCAGCAGGGTGGAGAGCACCGCCGAGGGCATCCACAGGGCGGACAGTTCGGCGCTGGTCTGAACAGACCGAGGCCATAGGATGAGGATCACCAGTGAGAACAGCCCTGCCAGCAACAGCCAGCGCCCCCCCTGACCCACCCGCTGCGCGACCTCACCGTCAAGGGGTCCGGCCCGCCGGGCACGGGTCAGCGCCACGCGCAGGTGGCCGAAGCCCAGCGCGGTGATCAGCATCCAGACCGTCAGGCCCGACATCAGCGGCCGGAAGCCGGGAACGTAAGCTCTCGGTCCGACGCCGAGATCGAGGATGACCAGCAGGCTGCAAAAGACCATCCCCAGCCATGCCAGCACCCAGCCCAGGGTCACGCCCAGCCCCAGCACGCCCAGCAGGTTCGACAGCCGCATCCCCGACCTCCTCAGAGAGCCGTTTACCGAAAAACGATGTTATCGTTTCTCAATATGTAGACCGGGCAGGGGGCTGTCAAGCAGGGCTGAGCTTCACTCCCACTCGATCGTCGCGGGCGGCTTGCCGGTGATGTCGTACACCACGCGGTTGACCTCGTGAACCTGGTTCACGATGCGGTTGCTCATGGTCGCCAGGAACTCGTAAGGCAGCCGCGCCCACTCGGCGGTCATGAAGTCGTCGGTGCTCACGGCACGCAGGGCCACCGTGTAGGAGTAGGTGCGCCCGTCGCCCATCACGCCGACCGACTGGATGGGCGTGAGCACGGCCAGCGCCTGCGAGCAGCCGTCGTACAGGCCGAACTCGCGCAGGCCGGAGATGAAGATGTCGTCCACCCGCCGCAGGATGTCGAGCTTTTCCTCGGTGACCTCGCCCAGGCAGCGGATCGCCAGGCCGGGACCGGGAAAGGGGTGGCGCATCCGGATGTGCTCGGGGAGGCCCAGCAGGCGGGCAATGTCGCGCACCTCGTCCTTGAAGAGGGTGCGGAACGGTTCGACAAGTTTAAAGGCGAGGTCGTCGGGCAGGCCGCCGACGTTGTGGTGGCTCTTGATGTTGGCCGCGCCCGACTTGTCGCCGTGCCCGCCGCCCGCCGACTCGATCACGTCGGGGTAGAGGGTGCCCTGGGCCAGGAAGTCGAAGGGACCGTACTCGCGGGCCTCGCGCTCGAAGGCCCGGATGAACTCGCGGCCGATGATCTTGCGCTTCGCCTCGGGGTCGGAGACGCCCGCGAGCGCCCCCAGGAACTCGGCGCGGGCGTCCACCGTGACGAGGTTGACGCCCAGGGGTCTGAGCGCCGCTTCCACCTGTTCGCGCTCGCCCAGTCTCAAAAGGCCGTGCTCGATAAAGACGGCGGTGAGGCGCTCCCCGATGGCGCGGGCCAGCAGCAGCCCCAGCGTGGAGGAATCCACGCCGCCGCTGATGGCGAGCAGCACCCGGCCTTCTTCGCCGACCTGCGCCCGCACGCCCTCGATCAGCTCCTCGACGATGTGCTCGGCGGTCCAGTCGCGGGCCACGCCGCAGATCTCCAGAAAGTTCGCCAGCAGTTGGCCGCCCTTGGGCGTGTGGACGACCTCCGGGTGAAACTGCACCCCGTAACGCCGGGTCAGGGGATTCTCGATGGCGGCGACCGGGGTGTCCTCCGTTTCGGCCACGACCTCGTAGCCCTGCGGAAGCTGCGTCACCGAGTCGGCGTGGCTCATCCAGGCCACGAACTCGCCCTGGATGCCCTGGAACAGCCCTCCGCCGTAGCGGGTCAGGTCGGCCTTGCCGTACTCGCGTCTTCCCACGCGCTGCACGTCGCCGCCCGCCTCGTGGGCCAGGAACTGCATCCCGTAGCACACGCCCAGGATGGGCACGTCGAGGTCGAGGACACCGGGCGCGGGGCGCGGCGCCCCCGGGTCGTACACGCTGCTGGGGCCGCCCGACAGCACCACGCCCCGGGGGTTTTCCTGCGCGATACGCTCCAGGCTGGCGGTGCCGGGCAAGATCACGCTGTACGCGCCGAGTTCACGAAAGCGCCGGGCGATCAGGCGCGTGAACTGGCTGCCGAAGTCGAGGATGACGACGCTCACGGGCTGGATTGTCTCACGCGGCGGCCCGGGGGGTGCCCAGAGGGCCGGTGCTCAGGGGGCCAGGTCGATGGTGACGGGCGCGGCGCTGGGGGCAGTCACGGTGACGCGGCCGGGCGTGAAGCCCTCGGCGGCCACGCGCAGGGTGTAGGTGCCGGGGCGCGGGAACTGCACCGTCCCGGGCGCGCGGCCCAGGTCCCGCCCGGCGGGCAGGTTCGCCCCCGGCGGCGCCTGGATCACGCTCAGGCGCACCGGGATGCCCGGCTCTCCGCGCACGGTGAAGCGCACGGGGCAGCACGTCTCGGCAGCAGCGGACAGCGTTCCCGGCTCCGAAGCCGCCGCTCCCGGCGCCGCCCGCTGCGCCCACAGCGCGGCGGCCAGCGCCAGCAGCCCGAGCAGCACCAGCGCGGGCCACAGCCACGCCGGACGGCGCGGGCGCGCGCGCGGCGGCAAGGCGCCCTCCCGGCCCGGCTTCACGACCCGGCGGGTGCCGTCGGCGTTCCAGGCGATGCGCACCGGCTCTCCGATGCGCCGCCGGGTGGAGTCGGGGAGGGGGACCGGGGCAGGGGGAGCTGGAGAGGCGGCGGTCGCCTCCCCGGTTCTGCCCTCCTCGGGAGAAGGGGCCACAGTGTCCAGCGCGGCGGGGCGGGCGGCGTCCCCTGGGTCTGGCCCCGGGTCTGGTCCCGGCGCGGCCACGATGACCTTCACCGTGCTCTCCGGCGCGGCGCCCGGCGTCGGCAGGGGGGTGGCGTCCGCGAGGGCGGGTGCGGGGGCTGCCTCGGCTTGCTCCTCGGCAGTCACGCCCGGAGCGTCCAGCCGCGCCAGCAGGTCGCGGGCGCTCGCGTCTTCGGGGGCACCCCGCAGGGCGGGAGGCAGGCCGCCCAGCGCCTCCAGGGTGCCGCGCAGGTCGCGCAGGTCCCCGGCGGCGCTCGGCTCGCCGCCCCAGGGCAGCCCGGCTCCGGCCAGGGCCACCCGGCCGTCCACGCTCCACAGCTGCGCCGCCTCCACGCCGCCGTGGGTCTGGCCGGCCTCGTGCAGCGCGGCCAGCCCCGCCAGCGCCCCCCGCGCGGCGAGGAGGGGATCGGCGGCGGGCAGGGCGTGGGGCGGCAGCTCGGTCACCACGTAGGCCACGTCGCCGTCGAGGCCGCCCTCGCTGGGCCGCAGCAGGGCCGGGTGCTGGGGCAGCTCGGGCAGCGGCGCCACGTGCGGCAGCACATGCAGCAGCACCGGCATCCCGGTCAGGCGGTCGGTGGCGCGCAGGGTCCGCACCGCCCCGGCAGGCCGGTCGCCCGTCAGGTCACGCGCGGCCACGTAGGGGCCGATGGGCTTCATCGGGGTCAGTATAGGCGAGCGAGGGGAAGCGGCCCGCCGAACCCGCTCCCTGAATGCGCTCCTTTCGGGCCACGCTTCCTGCCCACCTGCCAGCGTGACCGCGTCCACCGCCCTGCCCCGGCGCCCGGCGTATCGTGCCGACTATGCCGGACCCGACCCCCCCTGGCGCGCCCACGCCCTCCCCCACCGCGCAGGCGCCGACCGCTCAAGCCCCGGCCAGCCACCGGGCCGCCGCGCCCCGCACGGTGCGGGCGGCGGTTCTCACCGTGAGCGACACCCGCACGGAAGCGACCGACACCAGCGGCGGCTACCTGCTGGCCGAGTTGCGCGCCGCCGGGCACGCGGTCGTGGGCTACCGGATCGTGAAGGACGAGGCGCTCGCCATCCGCGCGGCGTTGGGCGAGCTGCTGGCCGGGGCCGATGTGGTGATTTCCAGTGGCGGCACCGGGATCACCGGGCGGGACGTGACGGTCGGGGTGGTCGAGTCGCTGCTCAGCAAGCCGCTGCCGGGCTTCGGGGAGCTGTTCCGGATGCTCAGCTACCGCGAGGTCGGCGGCGCGGCGATGCTGTCACGGGCGGTGGGGGGGCTGGCGGGCCGCAGTCTGCTCTTTGCCCTGCCCGGCAGCCTGAACGCCGTGCAGACGGGCTGGACAGGCCTGCTCCGAGACGAACTCGGGCACCTCGCCTTCGAGGTCGCGCGGCACGGGCAGCCGGACACGGTCCCCGCCGGGCTGACGACCTCGCTCAGCCCGGGCGAGGTGGGCTGAGCCGTGGGCGGGTGGGTTGACCTGGTCCCGGCGGCAGGCCTGACGCCGCTGTACGGGCTGACGCTGGCCCTGATCGCCGCCTACTGGCTGTGGCGGGTGGCGCGCGAGGCCCGGGCGCGCTGGGAGCCGCGCGTGGCGTGGTGGGCGGTGCCGGGGCTGGCGCTGCTGGGGCTGGCACCGCTCTGGGAGGTGCCCGCGCTGTTCGGCCTGGGCGCGGCGCTGCTGCTGCTGGCCGAGTTCTGGCCGGGCGCGTTCCGGCCCGCCCGCGAGCGCCCCGGCTGGGCCTGGCCGATGGTCGGCGTGCTGGGCGGCCTCGCGCTGCTGGGGCTGGTCGCGGCGCAGCGCGGCAGCGAGGTCGCCCTGGCGGCGGCCCTCGCCTCGCTGCTGGCAGGGCTGGGGGGCCTGAGCGCCTGGGCGCTCTACCGTGCCCGCCCGGCCCGCCCCCCGGGCCTGGAGGTCCGCTTCGGCCAGGTGCGCCAGCCCGAGTGGCCCGACCTGAGCGTGACCCTGACCGGCCAGGGCGCGCGGCTGGTCAACGTGTCGGGCGGCCCGCTGCGGCTGGCCGGCTGGTCGCCTTCGGGCAGCAACGCCTGGCTGCGGGTGCGCGACGAGGGCGGCGCCCCGCTGAACGTGCTGGCGGCCGGGCAAAGCGCCTTTTTGCCGCTGGGCGCGCGGGAAGGCGGCGTGCGGGTGTGGTACCTCCCGGCCCGCCGCCGCAGTGAGGCCCGCCTCTTTCGCGCCGACTGGACCCCGCAGGCTTACGCCGACTCGCGGGTGCTGAACTGAGACCGCCTCCGCCCCCGCTCCTCACCTTCCGTTCAGGCCCGGGGGGGTATGGTGGCGGAATCGTGAGTCTGGTTTTCGAATGGACGGCGCTGGCCGCGCTGACGGACACGCCCGGCACGGGTGGCCGCCTGCGCAGCGCGGCGCAAGACTTCCGGGTCGAGGAGGTGCCCGCCTACCCCCTCAGCGGTGAGGGCGAGCACCTTTACCTGCACCTGGAAAAGACCGGGCACACCACCGCCCACGTCCTGCGCGAGCTGTGCGCGCACCTGGGCGTGCGCGACCGCGACGTGGGGGTCGCCGGACTGAAAGACCGCCACGCGGTCACGACCCAGTGGATCAGTGTGCCCGCCAAATACGAGGCCGGGGCCGCCGCCTTCGCCCTGGAGGGCGTGCGGGTGCTGGAGGCCACGCGCCACGGCAACAAGCTGGGGCTGGGGCACCTGCGCGGCAACCGCTTCGTGGTGCGGGTGCGCGGCGCGGCGGGATCGGCGGACCGGGCGGCGGCCACCCTCGCGCTCCTCACGGCGCAGGGCGTGCCCAACTACTTCGGCCCGCAGCGCTTCGGGTTGAGTGGCCTGAACGCCGAGGAGGGCCTGCGCGTCCTGCGCGGCGAGTCGCGGCTGCGTGACCCCCGGGTGCGGCGCTTCCTGACCACCAGCGTGCAGAGCCTGATCTTCAACCGCTTCCTGAGCCTGCGCTTGGAACGCGGGCTGTTCGACCGCCTGCTGGCCGGGGACATGGCGAAGAAGCACGACACCGGGGGCGTCTTTCTGGTCGAGGACGCGGGGGCCGAGACGCCGCGCGCCCAGCGGGGCGAGGTCAGCGCGACCGGCACCCTCTTCGGCAAGAAAGCCAAACCGCTGACCCTGGACGCGGGCGAGCTGGAGCGCGAGGCGCTGGCCGCCTTCGGCCTCAGCCCCGAGGTCTTCGCCTCGCGCCGGGGCGACCGCCGCCTCACCCGGATCTTCCCTGAGGGGGCCGAGGTTCACCCTGAGGAGGACGGCTACACGGTGGCCTTCACGCTGCCCAAAGGGAGTTTTGCCACCAGCGTCCTGCGTGAGCTGATGAAGACCGAGGTGGACGCCCCGGGCGCTGAAAGCGAAGAGGGGCCTGCCGAGGAGGAGGACGCATGACGCGGGCGGGCCGGGTGCTGGGCTGCCTGCTGGGGCTGCTGGGGGCCGCCGAGGCGCTGCGGACACCCTCGGCCGACCTCAGCCTGCGCGCTTCTTTCGGCGGGGCGGTGCTTCAGGGCCGCGTCACGGCCGGGGCCGACGACGAGCTGAGCGGCATCTGGAGCGGCAGCGGACGCGCCCGGCTGCTGCGCTGCACGCCGCGCTGCGAGGCGGTCGCGGCCATTCCGGTCACCGGCACCCTGCGGCTGGGCGCCGATACCCCCTACCGGGTGGCCCTGGCCGGAGAGTTCCGGGCCGGGCAGCGGGTGGGGCTGGTCCTGCGCTTTCGCCAGAGCCTGCTGAACGTGGAGGCCGTCGTCGCCCGGCCGTGACGGTGACGGACCGGGCCAGCGCCCCAGGCTACGCGCCGCTTTCCTGGGCACGCGCTACGGCCCCCCCGGCGAGCGCTGCGGGCTGTCGAATCAGCCGGGGGTCTCCCCGGCCTGGGCCAGCAGCGGTCGCTGGGCCGTGGTGACCGCCTGGAATCCGGGCGGCCAGCCTGCCCCCGCCGCCGCGAACGCGCAGGCCCAGGCCGCGCTGCTGCAAGAGGTCCGGGCCGCCGGCTTCCGGCCGGTGCCTGCCCTCAACGGCGCGGGCGGGTGGGCCGAGGCCGCCTTGCTGGTCCCCGGCGCGCGGCTGCGGCAGGCCGCGAGCTGGGGCGCCGGTTTCGGGCAGGCTGCGGTCCTGTGGGGCGTGGGCGCCCGCGCGGCCTTGGTCTGGCTGGAAGGGGGCCGGGTGGCGAGCGTGGAGCGGCGCTGGGCGGTGCGGGCAGGCGATTGACCGTGGCGCCGACCTCCCGGTTCTCTCCGGCTGTCCCCCGCCGGGGTGCCGCCTGACCAGCCTCTCGCCGTCCGGGGTCACCGGGACAGCCTTGACGGGGCCCCGCCGCACCAGCACAACGGGCCGGGAGGCTTCCTGCTCGCCTCGCCAGCCCGCCCCCGCCGCTGGGCGGCCGGATCACTTCACGGGCGCGTGGTCCTTGGGGTCAGCCCAGGGGTCGAGGACGCACTTGATGCAGCCGTCGTGCTTGTGCTTGAAGATCTCGTAGGCGTGCGGCGCTTCCTCCAGGCTGAGGCGGTGGGTGATGATGCGGGTGGGGTCGATCTCGCCGCGCTGGATGTGCCCGGTCAGGGTGTCGAGGTAACGGTGGACGTGGGTCTGCCCGGTGCGCATGGTCAGGCCCTTGTTCATAAAGGCCCCGACCGGGATCTTGTCGGCCAGGCCGCCGTACACGCCGGGCACGCTGACGGTGCCGCCCTTGCGGCAGGCCATGATCGCCGCGCGCAGGGCGTGGGGGCGGTCACTTTCCAGCACGCGGGTGGTCTGCTTGACCGCGTCGGCCACGCCCAGGAAGCCGTGGGCCTGGGCTTCGAGGCCCACCGCGTCCATCACGCTGTCGGGGCCGCGCCCGCCGGTCATCTCCCTGAGGCGTTCGAAGACGTTCTCTTCCTCGTAGTTGATCGTCTCCGCGCCGTAGGAGCGGGCCATCTCCAGCCGCTCGGGAAAGCGGTCGATGGCGATCACGCGCTCGGCGCCCAGCAGGAAGGCGCTGGCGATGCCAAACAGGCCCACCGGCCCGCACCCGAACACGGCCACCACGTCGCCGCCGTGGATGTTGCAGTGCTCGGCGCCCATGTACCCGGTCGGCAGGATGTCGGTCAGGAAGAGCACCTGCTCGTCGGTCAGGCCCTCGGGCACCTTGTAGAGGTTGGCGTCGGCATACACGGTGCGCGCGAACTGCGCCTGCCCGCCCGCGTACCCGCCGGTGATGTGCGAGTAGCCGTACAGCCCGGCGGGCGAGTAGCCCCAGAACTTCTCGGCCAGCCCCGGGTTGGGGTTGGAGTTGTCGCACAGCGAGGTCAGGCCCTTCTGGCAGTACCAGCACTTGCCGCAGGCGATGGGAAAGGGCACGATCACCCGGTCGCCCACCTTGACCTTGCGGACTTCCGCGCCGACCTCCACGACCTCGCCCATGAACTCGTGGCCCACGATGTCGCCGTGGACCATCGAGGGCACGTAGCCGTCCATCAGGTGCAGGTCCGAGCCGCAGATCGCGGTTTTGGTCACGCGCACGATGGCGTCGGTGGGCTGCAAGATCTGGGGGTCAGGCACCGTCTCCACGCCCATGCGGTTGACGCCCTGCCACACGACGGCCTTCACGAGGTCCTCCGGTTGTCGTACATCTTCGCCTCCGCTTTCATGGGTCCCTTGCGGCCGCTGGACTGGCCCTCGGTGGTGGGAACGTGGCCGACCTCCAACAAGCGCTTGAGCCGCCGCAGGTCCTGGCCGATCTGCACGTCGGGGTCCTCGCCCAGCAGCCGGGCGACGGTCGCGCCCAGGGTGCCCCCCGGCGGGCGGTAGGTCAGCGAGACGTGAATCTCGGTGCCCCGGTCGCCGGGGGCCGGGCGGAACTCCACCTCGCCCTCATTGGGCACGGTCGCGCCCTCCAGCGAGCGCCACGCGATGCGGCGGCCCGGCTCGTCGGCGGTGATCTCGGCGTCCCACTCGACGCTGGTGCCCGCCGGGGCCTTGGCGACCCAGTGCGAGCGCTGCCCGCCTTCGCCTTGCACCTTCACCGACTCCAGGTGGTCCATGAAGCGCGGCAGGTTCTCGAAGTCGCGCCAGAAGGTGTACAGCTCACCCGCA